>JBEKVP010000319.1:0-3901 GCA_049513935.1 Steroidobacteraceae bacterium | reverse complement strand
CCGCAAAGCAGCGCGATGGCGAGGAGCCAAGCGCAACCTTTCGCTGTTTCAAATGGGCGCGAGAGGATCATGAGGCATCTCCCAGAAGCCACCGAGCGCGGCGGCGGAATGCTATCCAGGATTCACGGCGCGGTATGTGCGGTAGCATACGTAGTGACCCCTTTTGACCAACTTCGAAGCAGTTTTTTTTCGACGATTCAGGCTACTGCTTGGAGTGGGGATTTTCTGTACGTAATATCGCGTAGGCTCATCGGGAGCACCCCTGCGCAGTCGATGAAGGAAAGAGCGGATGGCCGCGGCCGCGGTACGCCGAAGCTCGAACGCTTCGGGCGGCCAAGAGTCTGTCGGCGGAACTCAGCGGGGATGGATCGCTGCGGCCGCTTTCAACAACCGCGCCCGCGTCTCGCCGACGTGCGTGAGCGGCCGCGCTCGCGCACGCTCGATCTCAGCGGCAGAGTACTCGACGAAGTCCGGCGGCGGCTTAAGATCGCTCAAGTTGCGCGCCATCCAGGTGAGGAGCGCCGCGGTCTCTTCATTGGAGAGCGGGGATTGCGCGACGCCGGGTACGCGGATGATGTAATCGCGTCCCGACGGCAGGCTCGAGAGCAGCAGGATGGAGCGGCGCAGTGAGGGCACGCGGCCGGGCTCGCCGGAGCCGTCGGCGAGATGGCAGCCCATGCAATTGAGCTGAAAATTGACCCGCGGCTGGTAGCCCACGGCCGGGTTCACGGCCCACACGGCGAGCGCGGCGGCGAGCGCGAGCGGCGCGAGCGGACGGCGCACGCGGGCGCTACTTGGCGGCGCCGACGATGCGCGCGGTCGAGCAATGATAGGGAATGTTCGCCTTCGAGTTTCCCGAGCACCAGTTGTAATCGTTCGACCTTCCGGGCTGAAAAAGTGCAGAGTCGCCTTCGTTGCGGTTGCAGAAGCAGCGCCCGCACGAGCTCTTGCCGCAGCAGTCGTTATACGAGATCACGTAGTCCGTATTGTCGCCCGGGTTGTGGCACGTGCCGATCCACGTGATGAGCGACATGTCGGTGCCGGGCGGGCATATCGACTGCGAGCCCCCGCAGCATCCGCACAGAAACCCGTCGATCGCGCAATGCCGCCAGTATTCGCAGGATGTGGGGTCGCCGGGATCGGCGCGGCCGGCACCGCCAACCAGACGCTGCTCAGCCCCCTGCAGAAGCGCCGCCCGCGGGCGGCGCGCCGCCGGGCTTGGTCTCCGCGCCGCGGGCCACAGGCAGGAGCGGCACCACGCCCGCGCCCAGGAGCAGGGAGCCGAGGCCGGCGAGCACGCTACGCCGCGATGTGCGCCGCGCGAGCGAGCGCGCCGAGCTCTCGAAAAACGTGTCCAACCATTTCATGACGCTGTCCTCATCCGACGTGCCGCCTCAAGCGGCCCGAGTCTGTGCCGCTTCGAAATAGTCCTGGATCGAGGCGAACCCGAGCCGCTTCGCCTCGAAAAGGCTCTCCAGGTGCTCGCGGGAATTGACGATGCCGCGCGCCCGCAACGCGCCCTGCGCATCGATCAGCACGGCGTACGGCAGCCGACTCACCTGGTAGGCCATGCCGAGCGATTGGGACACCACGTAGGGAAAGCTCGTCAAGCGTTGTGCGGCGACATACTCGCGTTGCGCCGCGGTCTCGCCGTCGCTCGCGAGCACGATATCGAGCCAATCCCGCTCCGAGGCGAGGCTTGCCTTGAGCACGGGCAGCAGAGCCTTGCATACCGGGCAAGTCGGCGATACGAACATTACGAGCGTCGCGCGCTCGTCGGTGCGCGGCGCGCCGAGGGTGAGCGTGCGATTCTCGAGATCCTGAACTGCGAGTGTGGGGACGAGCTCGCCCACTTTCAGGCCCTTGGCGAGCATCAGCGCGCCCGCCGGGGCGATGCGCTCGTGCAAAACGCCGAGCTGGCGGACGACCGCCAAAAGCGCGACGCACAGGCACACGACGACCACCCACAGCATCGCATTGGACACGGCGAGCGCGGTCATGGCGCGCCTCTCGTCAATAGGGCGGCTCGCGGCGCCACATCGCCGAGCAGCCGATCGAGGGCGGCATAGAGCGCAGCGCCTGCGGCGGCGGCGCCTGCAACGGTCAAGAAATCCGCGCCGGCGAGGGCGCGGGGAATCCACGGGAGCGCGGCCGCCATCGAGGCGAGCGCAAGGAGGAGATTTCGCCACACCATCCAGGCGGCGATGGGCCGGCGGCGGCCGGCGGCGGTGCAACCACAGTCGAGATCGCGCCGGTTGCGGGCGAGATTGAGACTCATGCCCGCCGCGTAAACGATCAGAAGTGCGGCCGCTGCGAGCGCCGCCCAACGGCGTGCCGGCGGCCAGGGCAGGGCGAGCGCGACGGCGAGCTCGGCGCACGGGATGCTCCAAGCCAGGCGGCGCGCCGGCCCATCCGGGATCACTCGATAGGCGGCGAGCACCAGCGCGAAGTGGCCGAGATCTCGAAGCTTGTGAAACGCCGCCGTCGCGAACAAAAGCGCGAGTCCGACGATGAGCAGTGATCCGAGCGCGGGGTCGATCATGGGCTGCCTATGGGGTGACCATGACCGTCGGCGTGGTGCCGATGTGATCGACGGATCGCAACAGCCGGCCGCTCGCCGCATCGTAGATGTCGAGGGTCGGCGCGTCGATGAACACGCTGTACAGGAGCGGGTGATCGTCGCTCGAGATCTGGATCGCGCTCGAGAGGGCCCTTAGGGTGAATTGTTGGACGCGCGAGCCGGCGGCAACGTCGAACGCCCAGACGTCCTTGCCGGGATCCTTGTGCGTCGACAACGCGCCGCGATGCATGACCGCGTAGAGCCGCGAGTTGCTCGCGTTCGCGGCGAACGGCTGAACGCCGCCGGGGCGCCAGCCGGCCTTGCGTTCCGCGTCCGACGCGAGCCACCAGCCGGTTCCCGCGGTCGCCTGCTGCGCATCGGCATCGATCGGATAGACCCGCCCGTCGAAGGAGACGAAGTACCAGGTTCGCCCGACGCGCACGGCCTTCTCGGTCACGGGATCGGCGCCCATTCCGAGCAGGGGCTGCGTGCGCTTCTCCTGCGCGACGCCCGCGTCGTTGAGGGAGAGGAGCAGCAGCGAGCCGTCGCCGCATACACTGAAGACGGAGCGCGGACCCGTCGGATAGACCAGCGCGCACCCCGGAGTCTCGATCTCGCGCACGAACTTGCGGGTCTTGGTATCGATCACCGCGAGGGATTGCCCAGGATTGAAATTGTAGATCAGCAAGAATCGCTCATCGTCGGTCAACGCGGCGTTGCTGATCATGGGAAGGTTCGAGGAGCGCTTCGGCGGCATCGCGATTTCGCCCAGGACGCCGAGCGTGGCCGGATCGTACAGTGTGACCACATCGGTGCGCTTGCCGCGGGTTCCGCGCGAGAAGTAGGTCTCGGGCGAATAGATGATCTTACCGTCGCGCGGCAGCACCACGTGCTCGAAGCCGTAGCCGGTGCTCAGCGTTCCGAGGTATCGACCGGTATCCCCGTCGACCAGATAGGCCATGCCGTCGGCCATGTGAGGAAATACGAAGTCGTTCACCCAGACCCAGTGCTTGGACGGGGGCGTCGAAAGCGTCGCCGACGGGGGCCCGACGCCCGTCTCGGTCGGGAGCTCTGCCCGCGCGGCGCCGGCCGCGCCCACCAGCAGCAGTGCGGCGAGCGCCGCACGCCGCGCCTTGCCCGCATCGTCAATCGCTCGGCGAACTCGCATAATCCCCATTCCCCAATGCCGCTGCAGTTTGACACAGAAAACGCGTGCGATCACAAACGCAAGTCGCCCGATTCGTCGCGCAGCTCCTCGTGCATGCTATCCGCATCATATTGCGACGATCCAGCCCATCGCGCCGCGTTCAGCCATGTGGCTCTGATGCGGATGAAACATAT
>JBEKVP010000318.1:0-3916 GCA_049513935.1 Steroidobacteraceae bacterium | reverse complement strand
AAGTGTTGATCGGCATCGCCATCGGCATGGTGGTGCAGCTCGCGTTCGAGGCGCTTGCTTTCGCGGGCATGAGCGTCTCCCTGAGCATGGGCTTGGGCTTCGCGACCCTGGTCGACCCGCAGCACGGCGCTGAAACGCCGGTTCTCGGGCAGCTGTTCACGATCTTCGGCACCTTGAGCTACTTGGCGGTCAACGGACACCTGGTGCTGATCGGTTCGCTCGCCATGAGCTTCAAGAGCCTGCCCATCGGCGGGGCGAACATCGACCGGAATCTGCTCTGGTCGATTGCCGGTTGGGGGGCGCGCGTATTCGAGACGGGGCTGTTGATCGCCCTGCCGGCGGTCATCGCACTCGTCATCGTGAACCTGGCACTCGGCGTGGTGACGCGCGCCGCACCGCAGCTCAACCTGTTCGCCATTGGATTCACGATCACCTTGATGTCGGGATTTCTGGTGCTGATCGTTGGGCTCGATGGCCTCATGGTGGGCGTGTCGAGCCTGCTCGACAGCGCCCTGGCGGCGGTGAATGAGATGATCGGTTCGCCCGCGGCGGCGGTGCGCTGATGGCCGAGGAAGCGGCCCAAGGCGGCGAACGTACCGAAGAGCCGTCGCAACGACGGCTTCAGGAGGCGCGCGAGCACGGACAGGTGCCGCGCTCCCGCGAGCTCACGAATTTCGCGACCATGATCGGCGGCAGCGTGGTGCTCATCGCCACAGGCGCGGGCGTAGCCGGACGCATGACCCTGCTGATGCGCCATTTCATGGCGATCGATGCGAGCCGGCTCGCCGATCCGCAATCGATGATGTCCTCGCTCGGCGAGGCGGCGATCATTGCGCTCGGCGCGGTGCTGCCGATCTTCGGGGCGCTGATCGTGCTCGTCGTGCTCGCCTCGGTAGCGCTCGGCGGATGGAACTTCAGCCCGGGCGCGCTCGCGCCGGACTTCACGCGCCTGAGTCCGCTCGCGGGAGTCAAGCGTCTGTTCGGACTGCGCGGCGTAACCGAATTGGGCAAGGCGCTGCTCAAGTGCCTGCTCGTGGGGGGCGTGTGCGCGGCCGTCGTGGCGTGGCTCTTCGGCGACGTGCTCGCCCTCGGCCGCATGGCGCCGCGGGCGGCCATCGGGCGGGGCGCGAGCCTGCTCTCATGGGCGTTCGTCTGGTTGTGCGCGTCGCTTGCGCTGGTGGCGATCGTCGATGTGCCGCTGCAGCTGTTTCAATACAAGCGCTCGCTGCGCATGACGCGCCAGGAGCTGCGCGACGAGGCGAAGGAGCACGACGGCCGTCCGGAGATCAAGCGGCGCATCCGCCAGATGCAACAGCAGCTGGCGCGGCGGCGCATGATGCACAAGGTACCGACCGCCGACGTCGTGATCGTGAATCCATCGCACTTCGCGGTCGCGCTCAAGTATGACGCGAACCGCATGCGCGCGCCGCAAGTGATCGCCAAAGGCGTCGACTTCGTCGCCCAGAACATCCGCCGTATCGCCGAGGAGCATCGGGTGCCGATCTTCGAGTCTCCGAAGCTGGCGCGCGCGCTGTACCGCTCGACCGACTTGAACCGCGAAATACCCTCGGGCCTGTACCTTGCGGTGGCTCAGGTGCTCTCCTACATCTTCCGAATTCGCACCCTGAATCCGACGGTTGCCGCGCGGGTGGCGCGCCCGGATCCCCAGCTGGGCGATGAGTACGCCGACGTATGAACGGCCGCGGCTTGGTCGGTATGATGAGCGAGTTCGCGCGCAACGGGCTGGGCGTGCCGATCATGGTCATGGTGATTCTCGCCATGATGGTGCTGCCGCTGCCGGCGTTCCTCCTGGACGTGCTGTTCACGTTCAATATCTCTCTCTCGCTCATCATTCTGCTCGCCGTGATCTACGTGCGACGCGCACTGGAATTCGCCAGCTTTCCCACCGTACTCCTCGGCGCGACGCTGCTGCGCCTCGGCCTGAACGTGGCCTCCACGCGCGTCGTGCTGATCAACGGCCACACCGGCGCGCACGCCGCCGGACACGTCATCGCCGCGTTCGGGCATTTCGTGGTCGGCGGCAACTACGCGGTAGGCATGGTCGTGTTCACCGTACTCGTGATCATCAACTTCGTCGTGATCACCAAGGGCGCCGGCCGCATCTCGGAAGTGAGCGCACGCTTCACCTTGGACGCGATGCCGGGCAGGCAGATGGCCATCGACGCCGACCTGAATGCCGGCATCATCACCCAGGCGGACGCGATCGTGCGCCGCCAAGAGGTGCGCGAGGAGGCCGACTTCTACGGTGCCATGGACGGCGCCAGCAAGTTCGTGCGCGGCGATGCGATCGCCGGCATATTGATCGTGTTCATCAATTTGTTCGGCGGGATCATCATCGGCGCGGCCCAGCACGGGATGCCCATTGCCGACGCCGGCCGCACCTATTCGCTGCTGACGATCGGCGACGGCCTGGTGGCGCAGATCCCCGCGCTCCTGCTCTCGGTGGCGGTCGCCATCCTCGTCACCCGCGTCTCGCGCCCGCACGACATGAGCCAGCAGATCATGACGCAGGTGCTCGGCCAGCCGCGGGCGCTCGGCGTGACCGCCGGCATCTTGACGCTGCTCGGCATCATTCCGGGCATGCCCAACCTGGTGTTTCTGGGGATGGCCAGCGCCTGCGCGATAGGGGCCTACTTGCTGCGCGCGCGGCGCGCCAGCGAGAAAGCGGCCGCTGCCGCGGCACCGGCAAAGTCCGCGGCGGTCCCCGCCGAGCAGCGCGAACTGTCCTGGGATGACGTCGAGCCGGTCGACGCCGTCGGCCTCGAGGTGGGCTACCGGCTGATCCCGCTGGTCGACCGCGCACAAGGGGGAGAGCTCATGGGCCGCATCAAGGGCGTGCGCAAGAAGCTTTCCGAGGACCTCGGGTTCCTGGTGCAGGCGGTGCACATCCGCGACAACCTGGAGCTCGGCCCGAACTCCTACCGGATCACGATTTTGGGCGCTCCGGTCGGAGAATCCGAAGTGTTCCCCGACCGCGAGCTCGCGATCAACCCCGGCCAGGTCTCAGGACCGATTCCCGGCTCGGCGACCAAGGACCCGGCCTTCGGGCTCGATGCGGTCTGGATCGAGAAATCGCGGCGCGACCAAGCGCAGGCTCAAGGCTACACCGTGGTCGATGCGAGCAGCGTCATCGCGACCCATTTGAGTCACCTCCTGCAATCCCACGCGCACGAGCTCCTGGGCCACGAGGAGGTCCAGCAGCTCCTCAATCGACTCGGCAAGAGCGCGCCGAAGCTGGTCGAGGATCTCGTGCCCAAGATCCTGCCGATGAGCGTGGTCGTCAAGGTGCTCCAGTACCTGCTGCTCGAGCGCGTGTCGATCCGCAACCTCCGCACGGTGTGCGAGACGCTCGCGGAGCTCGGGCCGAAGACGCAGGATCCCGCGGCGCTCGTGGCCCAAGTTCGCGTCGCCCTCGGCCGCACCATCGTGCAGAACATCGGCGGCCTGCGCGAAGAGCTGCCCGTGATCACCTTCGACCCCGCGCTCGAGCAGGTCCTTACGGACAACATGGCGGGGAGCGGCGATGCGCCCGGCTTCGAGCCGGGACTGGCCGACAAGATCCAGCAGACGCTCGTCGACAGAACGCGCCGGCAAGAGGCGGCCGGCGAGCCCGCGGTGCTGCTGGTCGCTCCCAAGATTCGTCCGTGGGTCGCGCGCTTGATGCGCTACGCGAGCCCCACGCTCTCGGTGCTCGCCTACAACGAGATTCCGGAAAGCCGCCGGATCCGCGTGATCGCGGCGGTCGGACGCTGATGATTTCCCAATGAATTTGCGTGTCTCATGGAGGTTGACGTGAAGATCAAACGTTACATGGCCTTAAGCATGCGCGCGGCGCTGAGTCAGGTCCGGGCCGAGCAGGGGTCCGATGCCGTGATTCTCTCGAGCCGCCGCGTGA
>JBEKVP010000317.1:0-3935 GCA_049513935.1 Steroidobacteraceae bacterium | reverse complement strand
GAGACGCCGAGTTGCGCGGCGATCTCCTCATACCTGAAATCCTCGAAGTGGTACAGCACCAGCGGCACGCGCTGATGCTCGGGCAAACGGCGCAACCCCGCCTCGATCGCCGCATGCTGCTGCTCCGCGGCGAGCTCGCCGGGCGCGGTGTCGGGCAGCGGCGGCTCGGGAAGGTCCGGCTCTTCGGAGAACAGCCGCCAGCGCTTGCGGTACCGCGATAGATAGTTGAGCGACAGATTGGTCGCGACGGTCTTGAGCCAGCCGCCCGCCGTCTCGCTGCCGCGCAGATGATCGAAGTGCTCGTAGGCCCTGACGAAGACTTCCTGGGAGATGTCCTCCGCCTGGGCATCGTTCCCGGCCAAGCGCGCGGCGGTCGAGAAGACCATATCTTGATAGGCACGCATGAACTTCGTGAACTCGATCGACCGGCTCGGCTCCGTAGATGAGGTTTGCACTGGTGTGTGTTCGTTTACACCCATAACACAGCCGGGCCGAAAAAGTTGCAAACCTCGAGGCGGGACGCTTCCGCGGCGTTTGGCGCCGTCTTTGATAGACTCACTCTATCACACGGCCGGCGAGGCTCGGCCGCCCAAAGGGGATGCATTCATGCGGGACGCCCGCTACGCGCTCTGGGGCGCCGCGCTCCTGCTATTGTTCATCGTGCCGCCTGCGCTCGGGGGGTTTGCCGGCATCGGCTGGGAAGCCTCGCAGTGGGCGGGTTACGCGGGCGCGATCGCGTGCATCGCGCTCGCCGGCTCGCCGGTGCGCCCGCGCAACGCCGCGCCGCCCACGCTCGTGTCGCTGCGCCTGCATACGTTGATCGGCTGGCTCGCGCTCGCCGCCGTCGCCTTGCACATCGGCGGCTTGGTGCTCGCCGACCGCACCGTCCTCGAGTACCTGAAACCGACCGCGCCTCTCTACCAGCTCGCGGCGATTGCGGCGACTCTCGGACTGCTCGTTCTCGCCGTGACCGGCGGCGGCGCGGCCCGGCGCCGGCTATGGAAGAGTCATCGAAGCTTCCAGGCGACGCACGTGATTCTGGGCGCCGTGCTCGCCGTGCTGATCGCGGTTCACGTAATCGTTACCGCCCGATATCTCGGCGGCCGTGCACGCCGTGCGCTGTTCGCGGCTGCGGCCATCGGCGCCCTGCTCATGCTGCTGCGGGGCCGCCGCCCCGGCGCGACGGCTCGCTCCGAGACCCTCGCGCGCCGCCAGCTCGTGTTCGGCAGGAATTCGATGCTGATTGCCGGCGTTCTCGCGCTCTGCGCGGCGGCCATCGCAGGACTCCTCCCCGGCGTGGTCGGCGCCGCGCTGCGTGAGCCGCTGATCCGGCGCTCCGCCGCCCTGCCCCTCGATTTCCCGCACGGCAAACACGCGGCGGTCAATTGTCTGACTTGTCATCACAACTACGCCGATGGTGCGGGTTCGGAGTCGTGCGTCTCATGTCATCGCAGCACGCGCGCAGACCTCAAGGAGGGCGCTGAGGCCCGATTTCACGGCTTTTGCTTCGAGTGCCATCGGCACCCCGATGCCGCTTTCAAGCACCACGGCCCGGTAGCCGGCTGCGAGGCGTGTCATCGGCCGCCGAGCGTCGAGCAGCCGAGCGGGGAGCAGGCGAGCGGGGAGCAGCCGCGCGGGGAGCGGTGACCGCGGAAAGGACCCGACCGGGCGCTATCCGCCGGAGAATCCGGGGCTAGCGGTAGCGCCCCAGGAGCTTCTCGAGCGCGCCGCTTCCCGGCGAGAGCTTCTCGTAGGGGAGACGATTCAAGGGCACCGCGCTCGATTTGTTGAGCGTATGGAATTCCGTGCTGCCGGATTCGTCGATGTGGATGAGTCCGGTCACGTATTCGTTCTGCTTGAGCTTGTCCTCGATGAAACCGTACGCCGCGCTGCGGTCGGTGGGATCGTAGCTCGCGCCGAGCTTGCGCAGGATCACGCGGCTGCCGTCGTGCAGCGTCACGGGCAGCGCCTCATCCGGCGGGTAATCGACCGCGATCTCTTCGGCCGGCGGCACGAAATCCGCTTCCATCGCCGCATGGTAGTGCTCGCGGGTGAAGGTGTAGCTCTTGGTCGACCCCTCGTGATCGTTGAAGGTCACGCACGGCGAGAGGATGTCGATCAGCGCGAATCCGCGGTGGCGCATCCCGGCCTGCAGCAGCGGCACCAGCTGATCCTTGTCGCCGGAGAAGCTGCGCGCGACGAAGGTCGCGCCGAGCGACAGAGCCAGCAGAACCGGATCGATCGGCGGACTGTGATTGATCTCGCCCTTCTTGGCCTTGGTGCCGATATCCGCCGAGGCGGAGAACTGGCCCTTGGTGAGCCCATACACACCGTTATTCTCGATCAGGTACAGCATGTTCACGTTGCGGCGGATCGCGTGCACCAGCTGGCCGAGACCGATCGACAGGGAATCACCATCCCCGGAGATGCCGATATAGGTGAGCTCCCGGTTGGCCGCATTCGCGCCGCTCGCGACCGAGGGCATGCGCCCGTGCACGCCATTGAACCCGTGCGAGCCGCTCACGAAATAGGCCGTGGTCTTCGAGGAGCAGCCGATGCCGGAAAGTTTCACCAATTGCTCGGGGCGCATGTCGAGCCCCCAGCACGCTTCCACGATCGCCGCCGTGATCGAGTCGTGTCCGCAACCCGCGCAGAGCGTCGACATGCTGCCTTCGTATTGGCGGCGCGTCATACCGAGCGCGTTGGTGCGCAGTGAAGGATGAGCGACTTTGGGCTTGTTGATGAATGACATGAGGTTCTCTGGCTGAATTGGTGCTCTTGCTGAAGTGAGGTGCTGCCGGGGCGATCAGCGGGTGTTCTTGCCTCTCACGGCCGCGAGCCGCGGCGCATCCGGGAGCGTCGCCCGGATCCCGTCGACGATGGGCTCACAGGACATGGGGAATCCGCTGTAGCTCAAGATCGACTTGAGCTTGGACTTGTCGACCGCAGTCTCGAGGGTGAGAAGCGAGCGCAGCTGCGCATCGCGGTTCTGCTCCACCACGAAGATCGTGGCATGCAGGCTCAAGAAGCTCTCGACTTCGTAGCCGAAGGGAAAGGCCTTGATGCGCAGATAGTCGACCGGAATCTTCTGGCGCGCCAGCACGTCGATCGCCTCGCGCACCGCGCCGTCGCAGCTGCCGACGCTCACGATGCCGATCTTGTTGTCGCCCGCGCCGATGATCTCGGGTTTCGGCACGTAGCGCGCCGCGGTGGCGAATTTTCGCTTGAGACGGTCGAGCAGGAATTGATACTCGGTCGAGTCCTCGGTGTACGCGCCGTACTGGTTGTGGCCCGAGCCGCGGGTGAAGTAGGCGCCCTTCGGATTCACGCCCGGCAAGGTGCGGTAGGTGATGGCGTCGTCGTCGCGGTCCACGTAGCGGTAGAACTTGTCGAGGCTCGCGAGCTCCTCCGCGGAGAGGAGCTTGCCGCGGTCGGGCCGGTAAGCGTCGTCCCATTTCAAATCCCGGCACATCCAGTCGTTCATGCCGATGTCCAGATCCGACATGACGAACACCGGCGTCTGCAGCCGCTCGGCGAGATCGAAGGCTTGAACCGCCATGTAGAAGCATTCCTCGGGATTCGCGGGGAAGAGCAGCACGTGGCGCGTATCGCCGTGCGAGGCGTAGGCGCAGAGCAGGATGTCCGCCTGCTGGGTGCGAGTCGGCATACCGGTGGACGGGCCGACTCGCTGCACGTCGAAAATCACGCACGGCACTTCGGCGTAGTAAGCGTACCCCAAGAATTCGTTCATGAGCGAGATTCCGGGACCGCTTGTCGGTGTGAAGGCCCGGGCGCCGTTCCAGCTCGCGCCCAATACCATGCCGATGGCCGCCAGCTCGTCCTCCGCCTGGATCACGGCGAAATTGCGCTCGCCCGTCGCCGGATCGACCCGGTAGCGTTCGCAAAAGCCCTTGAAAGCGTCCATCAGCGAGGTG
>JBEKVP010000316.1:0-3935 GCA_049513935.1 Steroidobacteraceae bacterium | reverse complement strand
CGCCAAGGCGGCCGTGCTGCTGGTCGATACGTTCAACGCGACGTTCGAGCGCGAGAACGCGCACGCCGCCGCGCGGGTGCTCGGCGCCGCGGGCTATCGCGTGCACGCGCTCGGCCGGCGCGGCACGCCTTATTGCTGCGGCCGGACCTGCCTGAGCCTCGGCATGGTCGCAAGCGCCAAGGCGAAAGCGCGGGAATTGATCGGCGCGCTCGAGCAGTTTGCCCGGCGCGGCATTGCCATCGTGGGCCTCGAACCCTCATGCCTGCTCACGCTGCGCGACGAAGCGCTCGCCATGAATCTGGGCGAGAGCGCGAGCCTCGTCGCCTCTCAGGCATTTCTCTTCGAGGAATTCATCGCGCGCGAGAAGCGTGCGGGACGCTTCGCGCTCGAGCTGCGTCCGGCGGGCCGGCCCATCCTCTTACATGGCCATTGCCATCAAAAAGCATTCGCCGCGGTGAGCCCGATTCTCGAGGTGCTCTCCCTGATTCCGGAAGCGAAGCCGCGCCTCATCGAGAGCTCCTGCTGCGGCATGGCCGGCAGCTTTGGCTACGAGGCCGAGCACTATGGCATCTCGATGCAAATGGCGGAGCTGAGTTTGCTGCCGGCGGTGCGCGCCGCGCCGGATGCCATCGTGGTCGCAGATGGCATCAGCTGCCGGGAACAGATCGCGCACGGAGCAGAGCGCAGGGCGGTTCACGCGGCCCGGTTGCTCGATCAACTCGCGATCTATGGTTGATGCGAGCGCCGACCCGGGCTCGTGGCAGGCTCCATGGCGCCAATAAAAGCACCGAGAATCATGGGCTTAAGACGCATACCGCACCCTCCTATGCAAGAGCGCCCGGCGCGTGGCGCAAGCGTGTCGGGGAAGCCGTCCAGGCACCCCAAACTTTGAGCTTACGCTCGGGCAAGGATGCCAGCAAACGCCTCTAGAGCGATGCGCGCAGCGACTCGATCACCGGCCCGATCGACTGCTCGTTGAGCGGCGCCATGAGGTGCACGCCGCTCACGCCCGCGATCTGCGCGTACTCCTTCACGAGGTCGATGCAGATCGCGCGTCCTTCGGCGGCCGGATCGACGGCCTTCTCCAGCCGCTCGATGATCCAATCGGGAATGATGGAGCCGAATAGATTGCTCTTGATCCAGCGCGCCGATTTCGCCGAGGCGAGCGGCGCGACGCCGATCAACAGATGCAGCCGCTGGCCAAGCCCGCTCTCTGCGAGCCGCGCCACGTAGCGGCGCAGGACTGCGGCGTCCATGCAGAATTGCGTCTGAGCGAACTCCGCGCCGGATTCGACCTTCTTGGCGAGGTTGGACGGCATCCAGCCGGCGGGCGGATCGATGGGCGCGTCCGCGACGCCCACGAAGAAGTGCGCCGCCCCACCGACCTTGCGACCGTGAGGCAGCTGCCCGGCATCGCGGATCGAGACCGCGGTGGCGACGAGTCCCGCGGTGTCGAGATCGAACACGGCCTTTGCTTCCGGCTGATCGCCTCGGCTCGGATCGTCGCCTTTCAAGACCAGAAGATTGGTGATCCCGAGCGCGGCGGCACCCAGAAGCTGGCTCTGCAACGCAATCCGGTTGCGGTCGCGGCAGGCGAGCTGAAGTATCGGCTCGATCTCATGCTGAAGCAGCACACTCGCCGCGATGGTCGATTCCAGATGCGCACGGGCACCCGCACCGTCGGTCACGTTGACGGCATCCGCAAGGCCCTTGAGCGGGGCCGCCTTCGCGAGCAGATCGGCGAGATTGCTCGAGGCAGGCGGGGTGATTTCCGCGGTGAGCGCGAACCGCCCGGATTCCAGGATCTGCTGCAAACGGCTGCGCCCCGGCGCGACGCTTTGCGCGGTTGCGATTTCAGGGGAGAGATTACTCGCGCGATTCATTCCTCATCCTTCGTAGCAGCCGCGGCCCACGGCGGCGCTCATTGTAGCCTGCCGACCTTCCGCGTCCGCGACATCGAGCACGTTATGGTGCAGGCCGCAGGCTCATTTGCTAATGTGCAGCACGCTTCGCCGGGTGCGAACAATCACAGACCTTAGGAAGAAACTATGAGGGTTCACGGTTTATTGGGGAAGGCATGCGCGATCGCTCTCGTGTGCCGGTGCTTGGCTCTGCATGCGGCGGAGGATACCCAGACGCGCCTGCTGCGCCAGCCTGCGGTCTCGAAGGATCATCTCGCGTTCGTCTACGGCGGCGATATCTGGATCTCCGATCGGGACGGCGGGCACCCGGTTCAACTCACCTCGCACCCAGCCAGCGAGTACGCGCCGCATTTCTCCCCGGACGGCAAATGGATCGCATTCTCGGCGAACTACGATAACAACACCGACGTCTACGTCATCCCGGTGGAGGGCGGCCAGCCGCGGCGATTGACGTGGCATCCGGCGGCCGACGTCGTGACGGGATGGAGCCCCGACGGCAAACGCGTGCTGTTCGTGTCCAATCGCGAGATCGCCAACAGCCGAAGCAGCCAGTTCTACGAAGTCTCCCTCGACGGCGGCTACGAGCGCAAGATCATGAAGGCCGTCGGCGTAGAGGGCAGCTGGTCCGGAGACGGCAAGCGTCTCGCGTACCGGCCGTACATCATGGCCTACGCGGGGATCAGTGGTTGGCGCCAGCATCGCGGCGGCGATACGCCGCCCATCTGGATCATCGATCCGGCCGGCAAGACGCTGGAGAAGATCCCGCACGAGAACGCCTCCGACAGCAACCCGATGTGGATCGGCCCGGACGTCGCGTTCATTTCGGATCGCAATGACGGCACCGCGAATCTGTTTCTCTACGAGGCGGCGAGCCGCACGGTCCGGCAACTGACGCATGAGAGGATCTGGGACGTACGCAACGCCGGCGCGTACGGCGACACCGTAGTTTATGAGGCCGGCGGCGAGCTGAAGTCGCTCGATGTCGGCACCGGCCAGGTCGTACCGATCCCCATCCACCTCTCGGTGCAGGCGGTGCAGGCGCGGCCGCAGTGGAAGGACGTCGGCAAGAACGTGACCTCCGCGTGGCTCTCACCGACCGGCAAGCGCGTACTGGTGACCGCGCGGGGCGACGTGTTCAGCGTGCCCGTGAAGGACGGCTCGGTGCGAAATCTTACGGCCACCTCGGGCGTCCGTGAATCCGACGCGCTCTGGAGCAAGGACGGCCAGCGGGTCGCCTACGTGAGCGATGAGGGCGGCGCCCAGGCGCTCTACATCCGCGACGCCGCGGGCCTCGAGAAGCCCGTGCGCCACGCGCTCGGCAAGACGGGGTATTTCAGCCTGCTCTGCTGGTCCCCCGACGAAAGGCGCATCGTCTTCCACGACAATCATCTGCACCTGTACGCCATCGATCTCGCGAGCAACGCGCTCAGCCTGATCGACACAAGCCAGCGGCGCGGTACCTTCATCACATCGTTCTCCCCGGACAGCCAATGGCTCGCATACACGATCATCGCCGAGAACTATCTGACCACGGTGAGACTGCACAACTTCGCAGACGGCAAATCGGCCGACCTCGCCGACAATTTCGTGCAGACCGACGATCCGGTATTCGGCGACAGCGATCTGCTCTACTTCACCGCGTCGATCGACGCCGGACCCTCCCGCGTCACGCTCGACATGTCGACTCAGGAGCGGCCGCTGCGCAAAGCCATCTATGCCGCGGTGCTGTCGGCCGACGGGAAATCGCCGATGGCTCCCAAGACCGGCGACGAGGAGCCGAAGGCCAGGGACAAGGACACCGAAAAGGGCGACAAGAGCGATAAGAGCGGCAAGGGTGACAAGAGCGGCAAGAGCGACAAGAGCGACGCCGACAAGAACGACGCGGCTGACAAGAGCGACGCGCCCGACAAGAGCGAAGCCGGCGACAAGGACAAGAAGGACGACAAATCCGGCAAGGCGGACAAGCCCCCGAAGCCGACGCGGATCGATCTGGCCGGGCTGTCCGAGCGCTTC
>JBEKVP010000315.1:0-3944 GCA_049513935.1 Steroidobacteraceae bacterium | reverse complement strand
CGAGAGCGGGCATGTCATGTTCCACACGCGCTTGAAGGACATGCTGAAAGTCGGCGGCGAGAACGTGGCGGCGGCGGAGATCGAGGCGCAGCTCACCAAGCATCCCGCCGTCAAGCTCGCGCAGGTAGTCGGCATTCCCGATCCAAAGTACACCGAGGTTCCCGCCGCGTTCGTGGAGCTCTTCCCTGGGAAACAAGTCGACGAAGCCGAGCTCATCGCACTGTGCCGCGCGGAAACTGCGTCGTTCAAGGTACCGCGCCTGGTGCGTTTCGTCTCCGAGTGGCCGATGTCCGCGTCGAAGATTCAGAAGTTCCAGCTGCGCAATCGCCTGCTCGAGGAACTCGGCCTGGATGAGACGTGAGCCGGCAGGCGCTCTTCCCGCACTCGATCGCCTCTTGAGGCCCTCGGCTCAGCGCGATTTCTTCAAATAGTGCAACACGCGGTGGGCCGCGATTTTCCCGGGCAGCCCGCTCACGCCGCCGCCGGGGTGAATGCCGGCGCCGCCGAGGAAAAAGCCGGGCACGACGGGCTCGGGGCCGCCGAACCCAAAGGCCGGCCTTTTGCTTCCCGATCGCGACGCCGCGAAATCGATGTGCGTTACGCACCCGTTCGTCACGTTGAGACGCGCCGCCCGGTCCGGCGGCGCCTCCACGAATCGGCCGATTTCGCTGTCGAAACCCTCGTAGAACTCGCTGATCTGAGCGACAGCAGAGTTCATGAGCTGCTCGCGCGCCCGGTCCCACCCCTCGCGTGCCACGACCGGTGCCGCGGGAAAGTAGATATAGGCGAGCGATTGTCCCGCGGGCGCCTGCGTGGAATCGGTGTTGCTCAGCGGCGTTACGGACACCGCGTGACGAGCCGGAATATCGCCGCGCTTCGCGCAGGCGAAGCTCTGGCGCACTTCGTCCGGCGTACCGATCAATCCGACCGCTTTGTCGAGATCCGCGCCATCCGTGCGCAGCTGTTGATGGCGGCGCAGCCGGAGCGGCGCCGACATGGCGATATTCGCCAGGAAAGGTAGGACATTGGCGCGCCCCGCCGGCGCGTGCTCCATTCGCACTCTCATGCGGCGTTCGATGCCTGAGGGTGTGGCCAGCTCGAAGGCGGTGCGCGGGTCGCAGGTGGCAATCACCACGCCCGCCCGTATGACGCGGCCGTCGGCGAGGCGCACGCCGCGGGTCCTGCCCCCCTCGATCAGGATCTCCGCCACGGACGCATTGAGCTCGAGCGTGCCGCCGGAAGCATTGAAGCTCCCGCCAAGCGCGTTTGCAAAACTCTGCATGCTGCCGATCGGCTTGCCGACTCCCACACGGTGCAGCATCCCGAAGATCATGTACGCGGCCGCATTGCCGTCGTCATCGATGGGACCTGCGCCGGCGGCGATTCCCGTGAGCAGCGCAATCGAAGCGGGATGCTCGAACCACTCGCACGCGATTTGGTCGGCGGTTCCCGAGGTCAGGGCGGTCAGCTCGTTTCGCAGGCGCCGGTTTCGAATGAGGGCGCCGATCATCTTGGCGAGGTCCGAGAGCTTCCAGCGCCCAGGGTCGTTCATCATCACCGGCAAGCCGATATCGACCAGGGCATCGAGGAGCTTGGAGAAACGAAGGTAAGCCTCGCCGTCCGCGCGCGACAGACGCGCCATATCCTCCGCCGTGCGCCGCGGGTCGCGGAACACGGCGATGGAGCTCCCATCGGGATGAAGATACGCGTAAGACGGGTCCGGATCGACGGTCTTGAGGCCATGGCGCGCAAGATCGAACTCCTCGATGATGCCCGTGGCGCGCACGAATATGAGTTCCACGGCGCACGGCGTCACCATGTGCCGCGGCGCTTGCGGAATGAGGAACCCGGAGCTCGTCATGCCGCCCAGTTTGGCGCCGCGCTCCACGATCAGTACGCGCCTCCCGGCTCTCGCCAGATACGTGCCGGCGACCAGTCCGTTGTGGCCCGCCCCGACGATAACGACATCGTACTCATCCGCCATAGAGCACCTCCTTAAGACCCGCACCTCGTTGTAAGTTGGATTTGGGTGCGCGCCTGACGCTTGCTCAGCCGCCGTAGAACAGCTCCGCAATCCCGGCCGTGTAATAGTCCAACTTGTCCTGCGACAGCGCATAGTGGGGTATCACCGGCGTGCACGCGTCGGCGGCGCGCGTGCGCTCGCGCACTCGGCGCCGCACTTCGTCGGGGGGTCCGACAATGGCAATGCTCTCGACCATCGCGTCGCTGCAGGCCGCCACCATCCCCGCGATATCGCCCCGCACGAAGCAATCTTGTAGGGCGCGAGCCTCTGCGCCGAAACCGATCTCGTCGAAATAGCGCAGATACTGAGGCGACTGGCTGTAATAGGCGACGCTCGGCCTCGCATCCTCGATCGCGGCGCGGCGGTCCGGGTTGACCGCCACGAACATCTGCAGGTTCAACGTCACGGCACCGCGCTCGCGGCTCGCTCTCTCGAGACCGCGATGCAGCGCGGGAATCGTTTGCTCGGCAATCCATTTTTCGTTCCACAACGGATGCCCGAGCAATCCGTCGGCGATTTCTCCGGCCAATTCGCAGGCCTTCTCGAAGACGGCGGGGAGGTAGATGGGAATGGCGCAGCGCACCGGCGGTGCGAAGGTGCGGAAGTGCCGCAGGTCCAGTTGGTGGTATTCGCCCTGCAACAATCCCAGCTCGCCCGTATGCGCCTTGGCGACGATGAGGCGTACGAGTCCGATCACCTCGCGCATGTGTCTCAAGGGCTTGCCGTAGGGCATGCCGAAAGCGCCCTCGGTCAAGCTCTGCGCGCTCGATCCGAGACCGAGCACGGCGCGGCCGCCGCTGATGAGGTCCAGGTCCATGACGTTGCAGGCGGTCTCGAGAGGACTGCGCACGAACGCGAGAGCGATGCCGGTACCGAGCTTCAAGCTCTTGCTGGCGACCGCCGCCGCCGACAGAGTCCCGAACGGTGCGCCGAAGGTCTGCGAGGCCCAGATGCCTTCCAGAGCGGCCGACTCGTAGCGCTCTACGGCGGCGATTAGGTGTTCGCGCGGCATCGGCGGCAGCTGCGCCCAGATGCGGGGTTTGTGGTTCATGCGCAAGAACGCAGCGCCGCGGTTTCCGTTGCGGGCAATAGTGCGCCGAGGAGGAAGTCCGCGAAGACCGTCACCTGTGCGTCAAGATGCGAGTCCTCGATTTCATGCGCTGCGCCGATCCGCTCCAGCATGGGTCGTGAGGCGAAATAAAATCCGACCCCTTGGACAAGCAGGGACATGAGCGCCGGCGTCGACAGGGGGTATACCAGGCGAATCCGTGCTACGCGCTGCATCAGGGCGTCGAGGCGCTGCTTGAACGGCAGCAAGTAGCCGTCGACGATGTAATCGAGCCGCCACGAGGGATGACGGCACTCGACGTTGGTAAGACCGACGAGCTCCGGGTTCTCCTGCGCCCATCTGCAAAAGCGATGAATGAAGTGCCTGAGCCGGGTCTCCTCGTCCACGCCCGGCTGGTCCAGCGCCGCATAGACCGGCGGCGCGACTCGGGCCACCCGCGCGTCCACCGCACGCCGCCAGAGATTCGATTTGGTCCCGAAACGCACATTGATCAGGTTATGGCTGACGCCCAATTCTTTGGCGAGCGCCCGCAGCGTCGTCCCGTCATAACCCTTGCGGGCAAACGCCTGAAATGCCAGGTCCAGTACCCTCCCCTCGGGGACCGCGTGCGAGGTGTCCGCCCGCGGCCGCCCGCGCCGGCGGCGCGGGGGCTTCGATTTCCGCCTGTCGGAATATATTGCCATCTGACAATTTTATATTAAAATAGAGCTCGGAGGAAACGTGGACTCAACCTGGTGGGCGTTGGCGCTGAGCGAAGAAGTAACGGACGAGAAGCCGCTATCGGTGGATATCGGCGATCGGCCCGTGGTGCTGTGGCGCGACCTCAAGGGCCATGCTCGAGCGCTCGAGGAC
>JBEKVP010000314.1:0-3947 GCA_049513935.1 Steroidobacteraceae bacterium | reverse complement strand
AGCCAGGCGCTCGTGGCCATTCACGAGCCGCAAGGATTCGAGAGCCGGATCGGCTACGTCGAAGGAGCGCCTGGGACGATCGAGATCGAGGATCTCGAGATCGTATCGACCGCGAACGCCGATCGGCTGAAGGAGACCAAGGTCACGGTGCGCAGAGGCGAACGCGTCTTGATCCTCGGCGCGCCGGGGACCGGCAAGACACAGCTGTTCCGGGCATTGGCCGGGCTGTGGCCGTGGGGCGCGGGTCAGATCACGCGCCCGCGAGGCGAGCAGTTGTTCTATCTGCCGCGCGGCACGCCGTATTTGCCGCGCGGCACGCTGCGCGAGGTGCTCGCGTATCCCCAAAAGGCGGATACGTACAGCGCGAGCGCTTACACCCGAGCCCTCTATCGGCTCGGCGTCGAGCGGCTCGCGCTCATGCTCGACGAGAACCACCGCTGGGACCGGGAATTGAGCCAGGACGAGCAACTGTGCCTGGTGTTCGCGCGCATCTTGATCCAAAACCCGCCGTGGGTGCTCCTCGACGGGACCTTCGGCTCACTCGACGATGACGTGCTCGAGCTCGTCATGGACGTATTCACGAACGAGCTCAAGGCCACCAGCCTCATCCACATCGGAGGCCCGGGCGAGGCGCATCCGCTGTTCTCGAACGTGCTGCACCTGGTCAAATGCCCGCGATCGCCTGAAGGCTCCGCAGCGTTGAAGGCGCCGGAGGTGCGCCGGTGAGCCGCCTCTCGCGCCGCCGCCGCGCCCCTCTCGGCTCGTGGTGCCTGTGGCTCGCGCTCGCCGCGGCGCCGCTGCGCGGTTTCGCGCAGGAGCTCGAGTTCCATGCGCCCGCATCGCCCGCGGACGCCAACGTTCCCACCGTGATGCGCGATCTGTCCGAGCGGTTGCTGCCGGTCTATCAGGAGCCCGACCCGGACCGCTACCTTGCCAATCTCTCGGTGCTGCAGATGGCGGCCGGCGACTACGGGCCTGCGGATGTCTCGCGTCAATCGCTGCGCGATCGACGCCGCCGCGTCGATTCCGGCCGGCCGGTGGGGCGGGGCGCGATCTTCGACATCTACGCACACGCGAAGGCGCTGGAAGCGGAGGAGCGCATCCCGTTCTCCGAAGCTTATTCGAAGGCCTATCACGAGGTCGTCGGACCTTTGAGCGATCACGATGCGTACGCGGTCGGACGCTGGCTCGAGGTCCCGCCGCAAGTGTCCCAGGAGCATTTCCAGAAGCTGCTCGATGAGCAGCGGCCGAAGGACATCATCGATCAGGCGGAGGCGGTGAAACTTCTCTGGGCGTACCTCGGGTACGAAGCCTACCGCGCATCAGCATCCCTGGTCGACCCGCTGGATACCGAGGACGATGCTCGGCGCTACGTCGCCGAGAATGACGTGCTCATCGAGGTCCCGAATCGCCCGAGCATTTCCGCAACGGTCATTCGTCCGAAGAACCCCGCAGCGGCGCTTCCCGCGCTGCTCGAGCTCGGGATCGACGTGTCGAACAACTATGCCAAGGAAAGCGCGGCGCACGGTTACGCGGGTATTGCGGCGCGCCTGCTCATCGGGCCGCACGAGGTCCCATTCGTTCCCTTCCAGCATGACGGCGAGGAGGCGCGTGCGGTCATCGCTTGGATCGCCAAGCAGCCCTGGAGCGACGGCCGGGTGGGCATGTTCGGCGAAGGCTACAGCGGCTTCATCCCGTGGGCTGCGGCAACGCGCCCGCCGGCTGCGCTCCGCGCGATCGCCGCGTTCGGACCAACCGCGCCCGGGATCAACGTACCGATGGCCGGCAACATCTTCCAGAACTCCGCATACCGCTGGTCCTTGCAGGCGACCAATACCAAGCCGGAGCTCGAGTCGAGCTTCGAGGACGACGCGGTGTGGCGCGCGCTCAACGAAAAATGGTATCGGAGCGGGCGGCGTTACCGGGATCTCGGCCTGCTCTACGGCGAGCCCGATGCGATCTTCATCCGCTGGTTGAATCACCCGAGCTACGATCGGTTCTGGCAGACCATGATCCCCTATGGGAGCCAGTTCGCGCATCTCGACATCCCGGCGCTCACCATGACCGGCTACTTCGCCGAGAACGAGCCCGGCGCGCTGTACTACTTCAGCGAGCACCTGCGGGCGAACCCGCGCGCCAACCATACGCTGTTGATCGGTCCCTTCGACGACAGCGCGATGCGGAGCGGGCCCGAGGCGGTGTTGCACGGCTACGAGCTCGATTCCGCGGCGCTCATCGACCTGCGCGAATTGCGCTACCAATGGTTCGACCATGTGATGAAGTCGGCCGCGCTGCCGCCGCTGCTCAGCGACCGGGTCAACTACGAAATCATGGGAGCGAACGAATGGCAGCACGCGCACTCGCTCGAGGCCGCGGGCGGTGGGACGCTCAAGTTCTATCTCGACGCGGCTGCGTCGGGCGAGCGTAACCGGCTCGCGCGGCGCAAGAACCCCAAGCCGGCCTCGGTCCGCCAGACGGTGAGCTTCACCGATCGTAGCGATGCCGGCTGGCTGCCGCCGACCGATCTCATCAGCAGGAGCCTGGTCACGCACAACGCGGTGATCTTCGTGAGCGAGCCGTTCGCGAAGCCGGTGCAGTTCAGCGGACTCTTGTCCGGCCGGCTCGACTTCACCGTGAACAAGATGGACGTCGACCTCAATCTCGTCATGTACGAGCTTCTCGCCGACGGCGAGTACGTGCGGCTCTGCAACCCCGCCGACGAGCTGCGCCTCAGCTACGCGCAAGACCGCGTACACCGTCATCTGTTGAAGGCGGGTGAGCGCCAACAGACAGCCTTCAAAGCGGAGCGGATGACCAGCCGGCAAGTTCAAGCGGGCAGCCGCCTCGTCATGGCGCTGCGAATCGGGAAACGCCCCGACCGCGAGCTCAACTACGGCACTGGCAACGACGTGAGCGAGGAGGCCATCGCCGACGGCAAGATCCCGCTCAAGATCCGCTGGTACAACGACAGCTATATCGAGATCCCGATACGCGCGAAGTAGGCGGCCGGAGCCTCGAGGCGCGAGGCTGTTCAAGCCACAAGGGGCGAGGCTGTCCGAGTCTCGAGGCGCACTCAGGTCGCGCTGTAACTGATCGTGACGGTTCCGGTCTTGGCGATTCCCGCATCGTTCGTGTAGCTGTAGCCGAGCGTCAAGGTCCCGTTGCCGACCGCGGTGGGCGCGTAGGTGAGGGGCAGCTGACAGGCCGTGCCGGCGCTCACCGTCGCGCACGTAAGGCTCGCCCTAGTGCTGCTCCAGCCCGCGGGCAGCGGGTTCAAGCCAGACGTCACCGACAGGGCGCTCGCGGGATTGCCGTCATCGGTCGCGAACGTGACCATCACGCCGGCACTCGATCCCGTGCTGACGGAGACGGAGCTCGGAATCGGCGTTCCGGCGATGGTGTCGTCGGTCGTCGCGCGATAGGGGATATTGAGCGATCCCGTTCTCATCTGGCCGGCGTTGTTCTGGTAGGAGTAATTCAGCGTGAGCGTTCCGGCGCCCGCCGCCGCCGGATTGTAGGTCAGGCTCAACGCGCAGCCGCTGCCGCTGCTCAGGCTGGTGCACGCGAAGGAACTCGCCGTGCTGCTCCAGCCCGAGGGCAGCGCGGCCAGGTTGCTCGTGAGCTGCAACGCGGTGGCGAGGCGGCCATCATCCGTCGTAAACACGACGGACACCGTCTGGCTGCCTTCAGCCACCACCGCGTTGATCTGCCCCGACGGGGATGGCGTGGCCACGACGTTGTCGTTGGTGGTCGCGGCGTAGGCCAGATTGAAAGTGCCGGTCTGCGCGGTGCCGGTGTCGTCGGTGTAGGCGTAGCCGAGCGTCAGCGTGCCGCTCCCGAGCGCGCTCGGCGCGTAGGTCAAGCCGAGCTGACAACCGTTGCCGGTGCTTACGCTCGCGCAGCTGAAAGCGCTTGATGCGCTGCGCCATCCGGCCGGCAGGGTGGTC
>JBEKVP010000313.1:0-3955 GCA_049513935.1 Steroidobacteraceae bacterium | reverse complement strand
TCATGCGCGTCTCGATTCCGAGCCTGGCGGTGCTTGCCATCGCGGCCTGCCGCGCGCTCACCGAGGCCGCACCGAATCGGTCGGCCCGCATCAAGCGAGGCGCGCTCGCGGGACTGCTCGCGCTCGGCGCGGTCACGCCGTTTCAGGAATTTGCCCGCGCCGCCGTGCTCGAGCGCTGGCCCATCAATCTCGACGCCACGCTCGTCGGCGCCGCGTGCGGCAAGTATCCGCCGCACTACGTGGCGCATCTGCACGGCCAGGCTCTCACGCACATCCTGCGGCCTGCTCACGCGCTGCCGCTCGGACCCCTGGACGCCGCGTCTTGCGAGAATCCCGCGCTGCGCATCCAGAATTCGCGAGGTCCCGAATGAGCGCACTGCGCCCGGTGCGCCTCGGTCTCGAGGAATTGCCGGAGCTCGTGCGGCGGGCGCGTCGGCGCCTGCTGCGCATGCACTACGAGAGCCGCATCGGTCATCTGGGCGGCAACCTCTCGGCGCTCGATGCGCTGATGACGCTGCATCATCAGGTGATGGAGGGCGCCGATCGCTTCATTCTCTCCAAGGGCCATGCGGCCGGGGCGCTCTACGTGACCCTGTGGAGTCTCGGACTGCTCTGCGACGAGGATCTCGAGACTTTTCACGCCGACGGCACGCTGCTCGCCGGCCATCCGGTGCCCGGGTGGAGCGAGCACATTCCTTTCGCCACGGGGAGCCTTGGGCACGGCTTCCCCGTGGCGCTCGGCATGGCGCTCGCGCGTCATTTGAACGGCGAGCCAGGCCAAGTCTACTGTCTCACCTCGGACGGCGAATGGCAGGAGGGTGCAACGTGGGAGGCGCTGATCTTCTGGGCGCACCGGCGCTTGAAGAACCTCTCGGTGCTGGTCGACGTCAACGGCCTGCAAGGCTTCGGCACCACGCGCGAGGTTGCCTCGATGGATGAGGTCGGCGCGCGGGTGGAGGCTTTCGGCATCGAGGCCTACCGCGTCGACGGACACGACGTCCGGGCCGTTGCCGCAACGGCGCGCGCGCATCCCGGCGCAGTGATTCTGCTGCAAACCGTCAAGGGTAAGGGCGTGTCGTTCATGGAAAACCGCATGGAGTGGCACTACCTCCCGTTGAGCGATGCGCAGTATGCGGCGGCGCTCGCCGAGCTCGACCGGCCATGAGCCGCGGCCGCCCATGAGAAAGGCGTTCTGCGATGCTCTGGTTGAGCTTTCGGAGGAGGAGCCGTTCTTTTTCCTCACGGGCGATCTCGGGTTCATGGCGCTCGAGCCGCTGCAGCGCGCGCTTGGGTCCAGCTTCATCAATGCCGGCGTCGCGGAGCAGAACATGGTGTCGGTCGCTGCCGGCATGGCACGTGCCGGCGCTAAACCCTGGGTCTACAGCATCGCGCCCTTTTGCTACGCGCGGCCTTTCGAGCAGATCCGCAACGATGTCTGCCTCAACGGTTTGGGCGTGCGGCTGGTGGGGAACGGCGGCGGTTACGGGTACGGCTCGATGGGGGCCACTCACCACGCGCTCGAGGATTACGGCGTGCTCTCGACGCTCCAGGGGCTGCGCACGTATCTGCCCGCGTTTGACGCCGACCTCCGACCGATGGTGCGCGCTCTCGCCGCACGCACCGCACCGTCCTATCTGCGTCTTGGCCGCTCCGAGCTCGACGAGGAGCGGGGGCTCCCGCCGTACAGCGCGTGGCGCTGCCTGCAGGACGGAGGAGCGGGGGTCATCGTCGTCGGGGGCCCGATCGCCGGCGCCCTGTGGCGCGCGACTCGCGACCGCGCGGCCGCGGAGCGGCCGGCGCTGTGGGTCCTGAGCGAGCTCGGCGGCGACGCCCCGCCGATGGCGATGCCGGAGGCGCTGCTTGACGCCATCGCGGCGGCTCCCGCGCTCGGCCTCGTCGAGGAGCACGTCGCGCCGGGCGGCCTCGGTCAGCAGCTCCTGCACGCTCTGGCGCTCGGCGGGCAGCCGTTGCCGCGCGTGGTGCACGCGCACGCGCGCGGCTACCCGTCGGGCCGTTACGGCTCGCAGAACTGGCATCGCCGCGAATGCGGTCTCGACGTGCCCGCCATCCTGCGGCAGCTCGCCGGGGAAGGGCGGCCATGAGCTCCACGGAGTCGCTCGCGGGGGAGCTCAAGGGTCCCATTCTGGTGCTCGGAGCGAGCGGCTTCATCGGCGCCAACCTGATGCATGCCCTCTCGAGAGTGCGCCCGGATGTATTCGGCACGGCCTCGCGCGAGCCGGCGTGGCGGCTCGCGGGCCTCCCCGCCGACCGGCTCATCACGGTCGACCTGCTCGCGCGCGGCAATCTTGCGGCGCTCTTGGGCCGCGTGCAGCCGGCGACGGTTTTCGATTGCGTGGCCTACGGCGCCTACTCGTTCGAGCAGGACGTCGACCGGATGTATCAGACCAACGTCGTGTTCAAGCAAGAGCTTATCGAGCGGCTGCTCGAGCGCGGCATTCATTGCTACGTCCACGCGGGAAGCTCGTCGGAATACGGCGCCCAATCCGCGGCCCCCGACGAGGCGGTCGCGCCGGCGCCCAACAGCCACTACGCCGTGACCAAGAACGCGGCGGCCGGACTAGTGTACTACGCCGGGCACCACCGCGGACTGCGCTGCGCGAACCTGCGGCTCTACTCGGTCTACGGGCCGCTCGAGGACCGCTCGCGCTTGATTCCGACGCTGGTGGCGCAAGCGGCGGCGCGCCGCTTGCCGCCCTTCGTCGAGCCCGACACCTCGCGCGATTTCCTGTACGTCGGCGACGCCGTGCGCGCTTTTTTGTGCGCGGCGGTGCTGCTGCGTCCCGATCACTACGGCGCCTCCTTCAACGTCGGGAGCGGGCGCAAGACCACGATCCGCGAGCTCGCCTACCTCGCGAAACGCGAGTTCGGTCTCGAGGCCGAGCCCGAGTTTTCCACGATGCCGGCTCGCGTCTGGGACCTAACGGATTGGTACGCGAATCCGGCGCGCGCCGCCGGCCAGCTCGGGTGGCGCGCGGAGGTTTCGCTGGAAGAGGGACTCAGGCGCACGGCGCGCTGGTACGCGGGACTCACCGACGTCGCGATCTACGAACGCGCCTCGAAGAAGCGCGCGCTCGACGGCATTTACAGCGTCTCCGTCATCGTCGCCTGCTACCAGGACGGGCAGGCGATCCCCGTCATGGCCGAGCGCCTCGAGCGCGTGTTCGCAAAGCTCGACATCGATTACGAGATCATTTTCGTGAACGACGGCAGCCCCGACGACTCGGAGGAGGTGATTCGCGCCCTCTCGGCGGTGAACGCGCGAGTTTTTGGAATCACCCACTCGCGTAACTTCGGCTCGCAGGCGGCGTTTCGAAGCGGCATGGAGCTCGCCGCCAAGAATGCCGTGGTGCTCATGGACGGCGACCTGCAGGACCCGCCGGAGCTCATCCCGGAGTTTCTCGCGAAGTGGCGCGCAGGGTTCGATGTGGTCTATGGAGAGCGTACCGAGCGCGAAGCGGTCTGGTACATGCGCATCGCCTACAAGGCGTTCTACCGCGTGTTCGATTACTTCTCGTCGGTGCCGATCCCGCACGACGCGGGCGATTTCTCGCTCATCGACCGGCGGGTCGTGAGGTGGCTCCTGGCGTGCGGCGAGCGCGATCTGTTCCTGCGGGGCTTGCGCGCCTACGTGGGGTTTCGCCAGACCGGCGTACCCTACAAGCGCCCCGAGCGCATGTTCGGACGCTCCACCAACAGCATGCTCAAGAATTTCGGCTGGGCGAAGAAGGGGATCCTGTCGTTCAGCCGCACGCCGCTCGATCTGCTCACGTTCTCAGGCGTGACGTTGGTGCTCGTGTCGGCGTTCCTCGCGGCGCTGCAGTTCCTCGCGCGCGTCTTCTACCCCGAGCTCGCGCCGCGCGGCATCACCACGGTGGTGCTGCTCATCATGTTCTTCGGCTCCTTCACGATATTCGCCATCAGCCTCATCGGCGAG
>JBEKVP010000312.1:0-3957 GCA_049513935.1 Steroidobacteraceae bacterium | reverse complement strand
CGGCGGTCACCGCGATGCTCATGGTTTCGAGGTCGCGAAGCTCGCCCACCAGGATGACGTCGGGATCTTCACGCAGCGCCGAGAGGAGCGCGCTCGAGAACGAGGAAGCGTGTACGCCGATCTCGCGCTGGCTGATGAGGCAATTCTTGCGCAGGTGAACGAACTCGATCGGATCCTCGATCGTGAGAATGTGGCCCTTCTCCCGCGTGTTGATGTCATCGATCAAGGCGGCGAGCGTGGTCGACTTGCCGGATCCGGTCTTCCCGGTGACCAGAATGAGCCCATTGTTGACCTTGCTGAGATCCCGAACGGCGTCCGGCAATTTCAGCTCTTCCGCGGTCTTTGCCTTGGAGGGGATGGCGCGGAATACGGCGCCCATGCCGTTCAGGTGGCGCATGACGTTGACGCGAAAGCGCGCGACGCCCGGCATGGCGTAGGCGAAGTCCGTGCCGTCCTTCGACTCGAAGCGCTCGACCGAGAGCTTCGGCATGATCTCGTAGAGCGCCTTCTTCACCATGTCCGCAGCAAGCGGCTCGTTGCTCAGGGGCTTGAGCTCGCCGTACTGACGCACCCGCGCGGGGTCGCCGGCCAGAAAATGCAGGTCCGAGCCGTCGCGCTCGAGCACTTGGGTGAGATACGTGTCGATCGCGGGCATGGCGGCGTCAAGTCGTCGCGGCGGGCTCGATGGCCGGCGGCGCGTGGCTCGCATCGGCGACGTAGCGCTGAAATTGACGCTTGTCGCTCGCGTAGCTGTAGGCCTGCTCGGGATCGATTTCCTTGGCCTGGATCGATGCAAGCAGGGCCTGATCCATGAGCTGCATGCCGTGCTCCTTGCCCATCTGCAGCTGGCTCGGGATCTGGTGCGACTGATCGGTCATGATGAGCTTGCCGATCGCCTTGGTGAGCACCATGATCTCGCAGACGGCGCGCCGGCCGCGCTGGTCGGGAGTCTTCAACAGCACCTGGGTGATCACCGCGATCAAGCTCGACGCGAGGAAGGTCTTGGTCTGCTCGCGCTCCTCGGTCGGCAGCGCGTCGATGATACGGTCGATGGTCTTGGTGGCGCTGGTGGTGTGCAGCGTGCCGAGCACCAGATGCCCCGTCTCCGCCGCCGTCATCGCCATGGCGATGGTCTCGGCGTCGCGCATCTCGCCCACCAGGATCACATCCGGATCCTCGCGCATCGCCGCGCGCACACCCTCCGCGAACGACGGCAGATGCGTACCCAACTCGCGCTGGATGACCTGGCTCGACTTGCTGCGATGGACGAATTCGATCGGGTCTTCCAGGCTGATGATGTTGAGGGAGCGGGTCGAGTTGAGGTAATCGATCATGGCCGCCAGGGTCGTCGTCTTGCCGGTGCCGGTCGACCCGGTGACCAGGATCATGCCCTGGTGATAGTCGCAGAGCTTGCGCACGATGGGAGGCAGCCCCAACTGATCGATGCTCGGCATCTGCGTCGGGATGGATCGGAAGGCGGCGCCGATCCCGGTTTCCTTGCGAAACACGTTGACGCGAAAACGGCCGCCTTCGGTGGAAACGTAGGAGAAGTCGAGATCGTTCCCCTCGCGCAGCACCTTGATCTGCGAGGGATTGAGAACCTCCGTGATGTAGCCCTCGAGCTCGGCCTCGGCCAGGTTGCGGAACTTGATCGGCATCAGGTCGCCGTGCATGCGCAACATCGGCGGAACGCCGACCGCGAGATGCAGATCCGAGCAGCCCTGAGCGACCCCGAGCTTGAGGAACGCGTCGATTCTTGCCATAACGTGAGAGGCTACCCG
Organism: Steroidobacteraceae bacterium; assembly: GCA_049513935.1. Taxonomy (GTDB): domain Bacteria; phylum Pseudomonadota; class Gammaproteobacteria; order Steroidobacterales; family Steroidobacteraceae; genus Bog-1198. The sequence goes on along the minus strand of JBEKVP010000312.1, from coordinate 2,176 downwards.
TAAGCGCTTGGATTTTCGAGTTTTTGACCAGCCGAAGGCTCATAAACGTGAGCCACGTCTAAGGTCCGCTGTCCGACAGCCGGTCAATTCGGCCTTTAAAGGAACTTCTCGAGCGCAATCCGCAGCTCGTCCATCGACTGCGCCCGCTTGCTCTTGTCCAGGGCCATGCACTTCATGACCAGGTTATTGAGCTCCGGGGGGAGCGATTTGTTGATCTCGATAGGCGGGCGCGCTTTGCCCTGGACGTGCTGATACATGACCGACATGTGGTCGCCACGCGAGTAGGGCGGGACCCCGGAGAACATCTCATAGAGGATGACTCCCAGGCTGTAGACGTCCGCCCGCTCGTCGACTTTCTTGCCGAGGATCTGCTCGGGCGCCATGTACTTGGGCGAGCCGATCACGTAGCCGGTCTTGGTCAATTGAGTGTCGCCCTGGCTCTGCGCGGCGGCGACGCCGAAGTCGACGATCTTGAGCAGGCCGTCGTTATCGATGAGCACGTTGGCGGGCTTCAAATCGCGATGCACGATGCCGGCCTGGTGCGCCACCGCCATTCCGGTCGCGATATCGATGCCGAACTTGACCGCGCGCTTGAGCTCGACGGGCTTCTCGTTGACGATCTCGCCGCCGAGCGTGTGGGAGGGGAAATACTCCATCGAGATCGCGTAGTTGCCGCGGATATAGAGAAAATCGTAGATGCGGATGACGTTCTTGTGCGTGATTTTGCGGCTGTAGCGCAGCTCGTGCACGAAGCGCTTCATCATCTCCTCGTCCGAGGAGACGTTCGGATTCAGGAACTTGAGGATCAGGCGCTCTTCGACCACGGTGTCTTCCATGAGCAGCACCGTGCCGAACGCTCCCTTGCCGATCTTCTCGATGTACTTGTAGCGTCCCTCGATGACATCGCCGGGTTTGAGCGTCGCGATGTCGAGCTTTGCGCTCGCCGCTTGCGCGGCCTCGTTCTCCTTGATGACCTCGGCAATCTCCTGATTGTCGATGAGCAGCGTCTTGGCGGGCTCCTGCATCTGCGCGGCGCGTTTGTTGGCCGCGATCTGCTGGGTCGAGAAGCGGTTGTCGAGCTCGGTCATGGCGCGCGCGAGCGCCTGGCTGATCGTGCCGTCGCCGCCGCCCGTGGCAAGCGCCTGGAGCCTCACCCGAATCGTATCGGCGCGCCGCTCGTCGGCGAGCTTCGAGAGCGCGGCGATGGCTTCGACTTTGATCTCGTTCTCCGGCCGCTGCAGCATGGGCAGCAAATGCTCGATGCTCTTCTGATCGCCGACCTTGCCGATGGCGCGTACCACCGTCGGCAGGGATTTCGGCTCGCCCGCGCTCAGCATCTCGATGAACCGCGGCAAGGCCTTGGTGGTACCGATCTCGGCGAGCGCGTCCACGGCGCGCTCGCTCACCCACCAGTCGCGGTCCTTGGTGGCCTCGATGAGCTGCGCCACCGCGCGCTCGTCCTTGGTTTGATTGAGGATTTCGATGGCCGCGCGGCGAATGTCCTGGTTTTCGTCCTTGATGAGTGTCAGCACCGCGTCGACCACTTTGGGACCGCCGATCTTGCCGAGCGCATCGGCGGCGCGCGTGCGCACCCACCAATCGCTGTCGGCGATGACCTCGAGCAAGTATTTGACCGACTTCGAGGTTCCGACCACGTTCAGCACCTCGACCGCGGCGCGCCGGGCGTACTCGTTCTCGTCCTTCAGCACCTCGACCAGGTATTTCACGGTGTCGGGGTGATTGGCCTTGACGACCAGGTCGACGGCCTTGTTCTGCACCTCGATCTCCGGGTCGCGCAACATGCCGCAGATGAGCTGGATGTCGAACGGGCCGTCCATACGCGCCAGCGCCGAGAGCGCGGCGGAGCGGATCAGCTTGCTGTTGTCCTTGAGTTGTTTCTGGATGGCCTGCTGGACCTTCGGCAAATTGAAGCGCGACAGCACTTGGATGATATGCAGCCGCGCGACCGGATCCTTGCCCTCGATCCGCGCGATCAGATCGTCGACCGAGGATTCATCGGCGATCTCGCCGATGATCTTGAACAGCGCGGCGCGCTCGCTCGCCTCCTGTGAAGGCGCGCTCCTCGTCGTCGACGCCTCCCAGGGAGTTGAAGCCCAGACCCTCGCCAACGCCTACCTCGCTATTAACCACGGCCTCGAAATCATCCCCATCATCA
>JBEKVP010000311.1:0-3968 GCA_049513935.1 Steroidobacteraceae bacterium | reverse complement strand
GTGTCCTAGGCCTCTAGACGAAGGGAGCGACGGTTAAGGGTCTCTAGCGCCGTAGCCCTGAGAGGGCTGGTAGTATACGGACCAATTTTTTTGACTCAAGCGGAACCGCCCTTTTTGAACGTACCGTCGACGCAAATCCCGCATGTCGCGATTCCACGCCCCGAGCATGTGATATCGCGCAGCTCCATCTCGCCCAATGCCCTCAAGGTCCTTTACCGGCTAAAAGATGCCGGCTACCAGGCTTTCTTGGTCGGGGGAGCCGTGCGCGACCTGCTGTTGGGCATCACGCCGAAGGATTTCGACGTGGCCACCAACGCACTGCCTGAAGAGGTGCGCCGGCTGTTCCGCAACTGCCGCCTCATCGGCCGGCGCTTTCGCTTGGCGCACGTGCATTTCGGCAGCGAGATCATCGAGGTCGCGACGTTCCGTGCCGCTGCCGCCCCGGAGCGCGAGGACGCCGAGGACGAGGATGCCGAGGGCGATGGAAACCTGGAGGAGGGCGGCCAGGTCGAGCCTGCACCGGTTGCGGATTCGACGCACCGCGCGTTCGATACGCGCGGGCGCATCCTGCGCGACAACATCTATGGGACGATCGAGGAGGATGTCTGGCGGCGCGACTTCGCGGCGAACGGCCTCTACTACAACATCGACGACCTCTCCATCTGGGATTTCGTCGGCGGCGTGGCCGATGTCAAGGCGAAGCGGCTGCGGCTCATCGGCGATCCCGAGGCTCGGTATCGCGAAGATCCGGTTCGGATGCTGCGCGCCGTGCGCTTCGCGGCGAAGCTCGATTTCTCGATCGATCCGGAGACCGAGCGGCCCATTCGCGGTCTCGCGTATCTGCTCGACGGCGTGCCTCCGGCCCGGCTGTTCGATGAGTGCCTGAAGCTCTTCTTGTCGGGCTTCGGTGCGAAGGCGTTCGGTCTGCTGCAGAAGTATGGGTTGTTCGAGCACCTGTTCCCGTTGCCGGCCGCTGCTTTTGAGCTGCCGCCGTATGCTTACGCGCGCGAGATGCTCGAATTGGGGCTTGCCAATACTGACGCACGGATCCTCGCCGACAAGCCGGTGACGCCCACGTTCTTGTTCGCGGTCTTGCTGTGGGGCGCGGTGCTGCGCGAGCTCAACGAACGGCAGGCAGGCCCGGCGCCGGATATCGCGCAGCTCATGCAGGCTTGCGACGCGGTGCTCAAGGCGCAGCAATCGCGCGTCGCGATACCGCGGCGTTTCGCCGTGCCCATGCGCGAGCTGCTCATGCTCCAGCCGCGGTTCAATCGGCGCGGCGGCATCAAGGCTCTGAGCTTGCTGCAGCACCCGCGCTTCCGCGCCGCCTACGACTTCCTGCTGCTCCGGGCGCAGGTCGGCGTTGCGGATCCGGAGCTCGCGCAGTGGTGGACCCAGATCCAGTTGCTGCCCCAGGAGGAGCGCGTCGCGCTCGTGCAGGCGCGCCCTCAAGATTCGTCGCCTCCGGGATCGGCTGCAAGCTCAGGGCGCCGTCGCCGGCGCCGCCGGCGGGGCGGAGCGTAGCGCGGTTAGATGGACGCGCTCTGGCGGCCGGCCTACGTCGCGATCGGCAGCAATCTCAATCACCCGCGCGAGCGTGTTCTCGAGGCCTGCGAGCGAATCCGTGCCCTGCCCGGGATGCGGCTCGAGCTGCGCTCGCACCTCTACGTCACGCAGCCGATGGGTCCGCAGGATCAGGCGGACTTCGTCAATGCCGCCGTCGGGCTCCTGACGCAGCAGAGCGCGCGCGAGTTGCTCGAGTCGCTGCTCGGAATCGAGCGATCGATGGGGCGCATCCGTGCGCAGCGCTGGGGGCCGCGGCTCATCGACCTGGATCTCGTCTGGATGGTCGGATCGCCGATCGAGGAGACCGGCCTCACTCTGCCTCATCCCGGAGTGTCGACGCGCAATTTCGTCCTGTATCCTCTCGACGATATCGCTCCGACGCTCGATATTCCCGGACACGGCCGTGTCCGGGAGCTCAAGGTGCGCTCGGGCTCGAAGGGGATTTCCATTGCCGAATGATTTAGAGCCTTAAGCCGTGACCGCGAACTCTCACCGCTTCATCGTCATCGAGGGACCGATCGGGGTCGGCAAAACCAGCCTCGCACGGCGCCTGGCGCAGTCCTTCGGCGGTCAGCTCGTGCTCGAGCAGGCGGACCAGAATCCCTTCCTGGAGCGCTTCTACAAGAATCCGCGCGCGGCGGCGTTTCAGGCGCAGCTCTTTTTCCTGTTCCAGCGCGCGCGCCAGCTCGAGGAAGTGCGTCAGGAGGACTTGTTCGCGGCCGTGCGGGTGGCGGACTATCTTCTGGAGAAGGACCGCTTGTTCGCTCGGGTGACGCTCGATGATGCGGAATACGCCCTGTACGAGCGCGTCTACGAGCGCGTCGTCGTGGATGCGCCGAAGCCCGATCTCGTGGTGTATCTGCAGGCGCCGGTCGACGTGCTGATGGACCGTATCGCCAAGCGCGGGATCCGCTACGAGCAGCACATCGAGCGCGGCTATCTCGAGAAGCTCACTCAGGCGTACGCCCGGTTCTTTCACAGCTACGACGCCTCTCCGCTCCTCATCGTCAATTCCGCCGCCATCGATCCGGTGACCAACGACGCCGACTACCGGCTGTTGTTCGCCGAGATCAGCAAAAAGCGACGCGGCAGGCATTTTTTCAACCCCGCCGGGAGTAGCCTCTTGCCCACTCCTTGATGGGGGCAATCGATGGAAACGCTTACTCGCAGCGCCTCGATCCGCGATCGGGTCCGCGCGTGGCGCGCGGCCGGTCGGCGGATCGCGTTGGTACCTACCCGGGGGACCTTGCACAAGGGCCACATGCGCTTGGTGGCGGAAGCGCAGGAGCGCGCGGATCAGGTGATCGTCTCGCGCTGCGCGAACCCACCGCAGCGCGAAGCGCCGATGCTCGAGGCCGACCGCGAGCTTCTCGCGAAGATCGGCCCTGACCTCTTGTTCATTCCGCCGATCCAGGAGATCTTCCCCTCCGGCAGCGATTCCTCCGCGCTCGTCACGCTGCCGAGCCTCGAGGGCATCCTCGATGGCGCGTTCCGGCCCCCGGGCTACTTCGGCGCCTTGAGCACGGTGCTGGTCAAGCTCTTCAATATCGTGCAACCCGATGCGGCCGTGTTCGGCGAAAGAGACTTCCAGGAGCTCGTGATCGTTCGCCGCCTCGTGGATGAGCTCTTTCTCTCGATCGAGATCGTCGGCTGTCCGATCATGCGCGACGGCGACGGACTTGCGCTGGCGACCGCGAACCGGGATCTGACGCGCGAGGAGCGCGCGCTCGCACCGCGCCTGTACGCGGCGCTCGGCCAGATCGGCACGAAGATCGACGCGGGCCGGCGTGACTACGCCGCCCTGGAACGGGAGGGGGCAGGCTTGCTCGACGCGGCCGGCTTCTCCACCGAGTATTTCGCGATCCGTCAGCCGTCCGATCTCGCACCCGTCGGCGCCACCGCGCGTGAACTCATCATTCTGGCCGCGGCGCGTTTGCCGCGCAGCCGTGTGTGCGACAACTTACGGGTCAATCTCATCGAGCGGCACTAAAGACCATGCTGCTCGAGAGCCCAGCGTACGTGCTCGCGCACCAGGGCTGAGGCGTCGTACTCGCGCCGGCGCAGCGCCGCGATCACCGCGGGCGAGCTCGGCGCATTGCCGAGGCCGACCGCGAGGTTGCGTAGCCAGCGCTCGAAGCCGATGCGCCGGATCGCGCTGCCGCGGGTCTTCTCCAGAAACTCCGTCTCGCTCCAGGCGAAGAGCGCGGTGAGCTCGGCGCGGTCGAGACGGTGGCGCGCTCCGAAATCCTGCTCCGCGGTCGGCCGCGCGAACTTGTTCCACGGGCACACCAGCTGGCAGTCGTCGCACCCATACACGCGGTTGCCGATCGCGCGCCGGAATTCGACCGGAATCGAGCCCGCGAGCTCAATGGTGAGATACGAAATGCAGCGGCGGGCGTCCA
>JBEKVP010000310.1:0-4002 GCA_049513935.1 Steroidobacteraceae bacterium | reverse complement strand
GGCCAAGTCCGCCCTCGGGGATGCGACCTCGCTCTGGTCCAAGGCGCAAGGCGCATTCGGCAACGGCAACATGGACGAGGCGGTGTCGACCGCGAAAGACGTCAAAGCCAAGCTCGATACGTTGGCGGGTACCGTCAAGATCGATTTGCCGGGCGGCGGCGCGGCGCCTTCCGCCGCGCCGGCGGGCTAGGAGCGGCTCCCGCGAAATTCCCGGCCGGAACTACCCGACACGCTCCCGGGGGCGAGCGTACCCTCGCTCACGATCACCGCGGTGCCGCCGATGTGCGCCGCGGCGAGAGTGCCGTCGTCCAACTCGAGCCTCACGCTGATCTGCGAGGGCCGCTGCATATGCCGGCCCTGGAGCCCGACAAACCCCGTGGTCTGCTTGCCGAACTGGCCGAGCTCGAACAGATAGGAGGCGAGCATGGCGTGCGCGTTGCCGCTCGCCGGATCCTCGGGGATACCGAGCGCGGGACAGAACATGCGCGATTCGGTCGTGAGGTCGTCCGGACTCGAGCCGCGGTTGAGTGCGAATACAAAGAACCCATCCGCGCCGAGCTCGTTGCCGAGCGCCACCAAGGTGTCGAAATTCGGCGCGAGCGCATCGAGCGCGCGCGGATCGCCGATCGGCACCAGGAGCCGCGTGCTGCCTTTGCGCGCAATGCGCGCCGGCATGACCTCGTGGAGCGAGGTCGCTGGGAGCTTGAGCGCCTCCGCCACGCGCAACGTCGTCTTGAACGGCAGCGGATTGTCGAGCTCGGGAATGGTTTGCCGAAACTCGATCACGGTCGAGCGTTCCGCGCCGTGCCCGGTCTCCTGGGCGCGCACCTCGACAATGCCGGTTCCGCAAGCCTGACGCACCAGCCCGAGCGTGCGCCGCCCGAGCGCGAGCAGTACCGCGTGCGCGGCGATGGTGGCGTGCCCGACGAACGGCGCCTCCTTGCGCGCATTGAAGAATCGCAAGCGCATGTCGTGATCCGACCCGGTGGCGGCCGACACGAAGGCGGTCTCGGCATGCGAGAACTCGCGGGCGATGACCGACAGGGCGGCATCGCTCTGTCCGTCCGCATCGAGAATGACGGTAGCCGGATTGCCGGTGAAGCGTATCCGCGTGAACGCATCCACCTGAAAAATGCGCAATCTATTCTCCCGAGCTCATGCCGTCTTCGCGGCCGATGCGCGAGTTTTGCACGCATCGGCACGGCAGGCTACACTTCGGCCGAGCCTTGGGGTGGTTCCTTTGGGACCTGAGATGCAAGGCGCCGCGAGTGCGCCTGCGAACCCGTTGAACCTGACCCGGTTAATACCGGCGTAGGGAGCAGGTGGTCATTCCGGTGCGATGCGCTGTCGAAATTAGCATGTACCCGCTCACGGGCGACTACCGTCCGTGGATCCAGGCCTTCATCGACCGGCTGAACACTTACGCCGAGCTCGAGGTCGTCACCAACTCACTGAGCACCCAGGTGTGGGGACCGCTCGATCGGGTGATGAGCATCCTCGCCGCCGAGATGGAGCGCTCGGCGGCGGCGGCGCCGCAATCGATCTTCGTGATGAAAGTACTGCCGGGCCTGGGCCCACCGTGATCGATCTGCTTGCGGCCGAGCTCGGGGGCGTCTGGCGCATCACGAGCTGGGTCGAGATGCTGGCGTTCGCGCTGGCGATTGCCTACTTATTGCTCGCGATCCGTCAATCGATCGGCTGCTGGGCGGCGGCGTTCCTGAGCTCGTGCCTGTACGTCTGGGTGTTGTTCGGTGCGCGCCTGTACATGGAATCGGTGCTGAACGCGTTCTATGCGGCCATGGCAGTGTATGGCTTCTGGGAGTGGCGAGGAAAGCAGGGAACGGGACTCGGCGTCTCGCGCTGGTCCGCCAAGCGCAACGCGCTGGCCCTCTCGATCGTCGTCGGCCTGTCCCTGGTCAGCTGGTATTTCCTGCGGCGCTTCACGCCCGCCGCCTGGCCCTTCGTCGATTCGATGGTGACCTGGGCCAGCGTTTTCGCGACCTTCCTGGTCGCGCGCAAGGTGTACGAGAACTGGCATTGGTGGCTCCTGATCGACTCGGCGAGCCTGTGCCTGTATTTCACACGGCGGCTCTACCTCACGATGCTGCTGTTCGCGCTGTATCTCGTGCTGATCGTGGTCGGCATGCGCGAATGGCGGCGCAGCTTGCCCGCGGCGGCACATGCCGCGTAGCGATCTGCCGCCGCGCGACCTGGAAACCATCGCGCGTTCCTATGTGCCCGGCGCGGGGGCGTTGTCGATCGAGCGTCTGGGATCGGGGCTCGTGAACGAGAGCTACCGTGCGGTGCGCGCCGGCCGGTGCTATTCCCTGCGCATCCCCGCCCCGCAGCGCGAAGATCTGGGTCTTGATCGCGTCTGGGAGTGCCGCGTGCTCGCGCGGGCCGCGGCGGCGGGCATCGCTCCCGTCATCGAGCGGTGCGAGCCGCTCGAGGGGGTCCTGGTGGCGCGCTGGGTGGACGGTCTCAGCTGGACGCGGGAACAGGTGCGGGAGCCCGCCAATATCCGGGCGGTGGCGCTGCTCGCACGGCGCATCCACGGCCTCCGCATCCCCGAGGCTCCGCGCCGCATGAGTCCCGCGAGTTGGATAGCCTTCTATCGCGAGGCGCTGGAGCGGCGGGATTCGGCCGCCGGAGATGCCGCCGCGGTGGACACCGCCGCCGTGGACTCCGCTGCCGTGTACAAGGGGCGTCGGTCGTGGCCCGAGCTCGAAGGGGGTCTTGCGGCGCGCTCCGCAGCCCTTGCTGCGCTGCCGGGCGCGCCCGCCGTGTTGTGCCACAGCGATCTGCACGTCGCGAACCTGGTGGCGGGCGCGGGCGGTCTGACGCTCCTCGATTGGGAGTACGCCCACGTGTCGGAACCCCTCTGGGACCTGGCCGGGTGGAGCTGCAACAACGATCTCACCGCAGAGGCCCGGCACCTTTTGCTCGCGAGCTACCTGGGCCGAGCGCCTCGCGACGAGGAGGCCGAGCGGCTCGACCATCTCGCTTGGCTCTACGACTATGTGTGCGTGTTGTGGAGCGAGCTTTTCGCCGCGCGGGGCGCTGCCGAAGGGCAGCGCGTTGCATCCCGCGCACGGGCTCTGGTCGAGCGCCTTCGGGCGAGCGCCTGAAATCGGCGAGCGTGGTGGTCGAGCCCGGCAACTTCCGGCACACTACCCGGCTTTGGCGGCGAGCGGAGAGATTGATGGCGCAGATGGTGGTGGTGGATCGAGACGGAAAGGAACATGGGATCGAGGGCAAGCCCGGTCTCAAGGTCATGGAGATCCTGCGCGAGCTCGACTACGGCGTCGCGGCGATCTGCGGCGGTCTCTGTTCCTGCGCGACTTGCCACATCTACGTGGACGAAGCCTGGGTCTCCCGACTACCGAAGCCGCAGAGCGACGAGCTCGAGCTGCTCAAGGAGCTGTCCGACTTCAAGGAGGCGACCTCGCGCCTCTCCTGCCAGGTGGACTTCACCGAGGCGCTCGGCGGGCTCAAAGTCACGATCGCACCGGACACTTAGGCGCCCCGGCCGGGGTCTCGCGCCGGCATTTACTTCTTCTCGGTCTGGCGGCGGACCGCGTCTTGCGCGGCGGCGATCGCCGCCGGGTCGCCCAGAAATCGGCGGCCCACGGGCTGTATCTGTGCGTCGAGCTCGTAGAGCATCGCAATGCCGGTCGGGATGTTGAATTCGACGATATCGCTCTCGGACATCAAATCGAGCATCTTCACCAGCGCACGCAGCGAATTGCCGTGCGCGACCACGAGCACGTCCTTCTCGGCCCGAAGCTCGGGGACGATGCGCGTCTCCCAAAAGGGCAGCACGCGCGCGAGCGTGTCCTTGAGCGACTCGCCGGCTGGCAAGAGCTTCGGATCGAGATCCGCATAGCGAGGGTCGAAGCGCGGATGACGGGGATCGTCCAGGCCGAGCGGCGGCGGCGGCACGTCGTAGCTGCGGCGCCAGATCTTGACCTGGGCCTCGCCGTGCTTTTCGACGGTCTGCGC
>JBEKVP010000309.1:0-4011 GCA_049513935.1 Steroidobacteraceae bacterium | reverse complement strand
CCGGGCGTCGCGTTCAATTTCTCGCAGTACATCCAGGATAATGTCGAGGAGGCGGCATCGGGAGTGAAGGGGGAAAATTCCGTCAAGGTCTATGGCAACGACCTGGAGACGCTCGAGAAGACGGCAGACGCCATCGCGGGCGTGCTTGCCAAGGTTCCGGGCATCACTGACCTCGCCGTGCTGCGCTCGCTCGGTCAGCCGACCATCCGCATCGACGTCGATCGCGTGCGGGCCGCGCGCTATGGTCTGGCGCCGGGCGACGTCAACGCGGTCGTGCAGACGGCGATCGGGGGGCAGAGCGCCGGGGACCTTTACGAGGGCGCGAGCGACCGGCATTTTCCGATGATGGTGCGCCTCGCGGCTCCGTATCGACAGAATCTGGAAGCCATCCGCAGAATTCCAGTGGTGGCGACCGCGATCACGGGAAGCGGCGCGGTGCAGGTACCGCTCGAGGATGTCGCCGACGTGCACCTCGTCTCCGGCGCGGCGTTCATTTATCGAGAGCAGCAGCAGCGCTACGTGCCCATCAAGTTCAGCGTTCGAGGCCGCGATCTCGGGAGCGCCGTGCTCGAGGCGCAGCGCGCGGTGGAGAGAGAGGTGCTTTTGCCGGGCGGCTACCGTCTCGAATGGGTGGGCGAGTTCGGCAATCTGCAAGAGGCCATATCCCGGTTGAGCGTGGCCGTGCCACTGTCGATTGCGCTGATCATTCTGCTGCTCTATTTGAACTTCCACAGCTTGCGCGATGCGCTGTTGGCCGCGAGCGTGATTCCGATGGCGCTCCTGGGCGGGATCTTCGCCCTTTGGGCTACGGGCACCGCCTTCAGCGTATCGTCGGCCATCGGTTTCGTCGCGCTGTTTGGAATCGCGGCGATGGACGGCATTCTGATCGTGTCCTACTACCACCTCTGTCTGGAGTCAGGCCTCGGCCGCGCGGCCGCCATGCTGCAGACGTGCCGCACTCAGCTGCGGCCCGTGGCGATGACCTGCACCGTGGCCTGTGTAGGGCTCATCCCCGCGGCCGTCTCCACCGGTATCGGGTCCCAGGTTCAGCGGCCGCTGGCGCTGGTCGTGGTCGGGGGCATGATGCTCGCTCCCGCTCTGATCCTTCTCGTATTGCCGGTGCTGGTGCTCAAATTCTCGACCGCCCGCGAACTGCCGCCGGAAGCGCCCAGCGAGGCGGCGGAATGAGGCGAACTCGCCGCGGATTCTTGCGGGCGGCGGCAGCGATGGCCGGCGCGGCGGCACTCTGCGCTTGCGTAGGGCCGGATTTTCATCGGCCCGCGGCGCCCCAGGTGGAGCGCTATACCGCGGAGGCCCTGCCCGAGGCGACCGCGTCGGCCGACGGCATCGGCGGCGCCGCACAGCATTTTCTCGCGGAGCGGCAGATCCCGCGCAACTGGTGGACTTTATTCGGATCGGAGGAACTCGACGAGCTGGTGAAGGAGGCGCTGCGCGCCAACCCCAGCGTACTCTCGGCGCAGGCGGTGCTGCGCCAAGCCATGGAAGTCGCCGCTGCGCAGCGGGGCAACTATTTTCCCACCGTGCAAGCGGGCTTCGACGCGCAGCGGCAGCAGAATGCAGTGGGAGTGCTCGCTCCGACCTTGAGCTCGGGGACGGCACTGTTCAATCTCTATACTCCCCAGGTCACGGTAAGCTACGTACCGGATATATTCGGAGCAAACCGGCGCCAGGTCGAATCGCTCGAAGCGCAGGCCGAGGCAACCCGCTTCGAGCTCGATGCGACCTATCTGACGCTCACGGCCAACGTGGTGACGACGGCGATCACCGAGGCCGGATTGCGGGCGCAAATCGCAGCCACCGAGCGCGTGATTGCGCTCGAGCGCGAATCGCTCGCCGTGCTGCGCCGGCAGCTGGAACTCGGCGCCGTCGCGGAGGCCGACGTCTACGCGCAGGATGCGGCGCTCGCGCAGCTCGAGGGCTCGCTGCCGCCTCTGAGCAAGCAGCTGTACCAGACGCGCGACTCGTTGGCGGTTCTCACGGGACGCCTGCCATCGGAGCAGAAGCCGGTGAACTTCGAGCTCGCGCAGTTGACCCTGCCCACCGACTTGCCCCTCGGCGTACCCTCGCAGCTGATCGAGCGGCGCCCGGATGTGCGGGCCGCCGAGGCCCAGCTTCACGCCGCGACTGCGCAGGTCGGCGTGGCGATCGCCAATATGCTGCCTCAGGTTGTCATCACCGGAGATGCCGGCAGCGCCGCGACGCTGATGAGCGATCTGTTCAAGCCGGGCACTCGGTTCTGGAGCATCGGAGCCGATGCCACGCAGACCCTCTTCGAAGGCGGCACGTTGCTCCACAAGAAGCGAGCGGCAGATGCCGCGGTCAAGCAGGCGGCCGCGGCCTACCGATCGGCGGTACTCACCGCCTTTCAGAATGTCGCCGACGCCTTGCATGCGCTCGACAGCGACGCGGAGTCGCTAAAGGCGGCGAGTCGTGCCGAAGAAGCCGCGCAGAAGAGCCTCGACGTCGCACATCACCAACTCGAGCTCGGCTCGGTGAGCTATCTGGCGCTGCTCAGTTCCGAGCTCGCCTACCAGCAGGCGCTGGTGTCGTCGAGCCAAGCGCAGGCCAACCGCTTCGCAGATACCGCCGCGCTGTTCCAGGCCCTGGGCGGTTCGATCGTGCAATCCTCGCCTTAAGTGAATTTTCCATCGAGCTCGGGCACACTAGGCGCCCCTTAAACCCAGCCCGGGGCAAAACTCCCTCATGTGTGGAATCGTCGGTGTCGTTGCGGAGCGCAATGCGGTCCCCATTCTCATGGAAGGACTGCGCCGGTTGGAATACCGCGGCTACGACTCGGCCGGTATCGCTGTGCTCGGCGCCGACCGGCGGCTCGCCCGCGTCCGCGCCGTGGGCAAGGTGAAGGTGCTCGAGGACGCCCTCGAGGCGGCCCCCATCGCGGGGCACGTCGGCATCGCACACACTCGCTGGGCCACGCACGGGGTTCCCACCCAGCGCAATGCGCACCCGCACGTCTCGCGCGATGGCGTCGCGATCGTGCACAACGGCATCATCGAAAATCACGAGGCGCTGCGCAGCGGCCTCACCAACTTGGGCTACACGTTCGACTCGGAGACCGACACCGAGGTGATCGCGCACAGGATCCACCACCATCTGGCCTCGAGCAGCAGCCTTTACGAGGCGGTGCGCAAGACGGTCGCAGAGCTCGAGGGCGCCTACGCCTTGGCCGTCGTGGCGGAGAGCGATCCGGAAACAATCGTCCTTGCCCGCGAAGGATGCCCGGTCGTGGTCGGACTCGGCATTGACGAGAACTTCGTCGCCTCCGACGTTGCGGCCTTGCTGCCCGTCACGCGGCGCTTCATGTTCCTCGAGGAAGGCGATGTCGCCGAGGTGCGGCGTACCGCGATCACCGTTATCGACTCGCACGGCGCCCGCGTCTCGCGCGCCGTGCGCGAGAGCGAGCTGCCCGCCGACGCCGTCGAGCGCGGCCCGTATCGCCACTTCATGCTCAAGGAAATCCACGAGCAGCCGCGGGCCATCGCCCAGACTCTCGAGGAGCGCGTATCCGGCCCCAAGCTCTTGGACGCCGCGTTCGGACCCGGTGCCCACGAGGCGTTCAAGAAAGTCAAAGCCGCGCACATCGCCGCGTGCGGCACGAGCTTTCACGCGGGCCTGGTCGCCGGGTATTTCATCGAGCAGTACTGCCGCATCCCGGCGCGCGTCGAGATCGCGAGCGAATACCGCTACCGCGACCCGGTCATCACCCCGGACACGCTGTTCATCACCATTTCCCAATCGGGCGAGACCGCGGACACGCTGGCGGCGCTGCGCAACGCGCGCCGGGCCGGGTACCTCTCGACGCTGTCGATCTGCAACGTCGCCGAGAGCTCGATGGTGCGTGAATCGGATCTCGTGCTGTTGACCCGGGCGGGCCCCGAGATCGGCGTCGCATCGACCAAGGCCTTCACCACGCAGCTCACGGCCCTTGCCATGCTGATCGTCGCGCTCGCAAAGCGGCGCCCGGACGGATCC
>JBEKVP010000308.1:0-4014 GCA_049513935.1 Steroidobacteraceae bacterium | reverse complement strand
CTCGCACAGCGCCAAGGCGGTGATCCAATTCGCGAGCTGTTCGGCACCGAGGCCCGCGGGGCTTATGAGAAGCAGCGCCGGCGGCAGCCGGTGCGCGGTTCGGGCGGCTCGCAGGCGCTTTAGAATCTCTCGCACCCACGGCAACGAGTCGGCGCTCAAGTAATCCATGATCGCGCTCGCAAGGCGGAGAGGATTTGGGCCGCGACGTGATCGGCGTCCGGGGATGCGTCGATCACCGCCATACGCTCGGGCTCCGCCGCGGCGCGCGCCAGATACGCGGCGCGCACGCGCTCGAAGAACTCGACGCGCTGCGTCTCGAAGCGATCGGTCGCGGGGGCGCCTTGCGCCGCGCCGGCGGCACCGCGGGCGCCGTGACCTGCGCGCGCGCCGCGGTCCGCGCCCACATTGCGCGCTTGCGCGCGCGTGAGGCCCACCGTCACCGGCAGATCGAGCAACACGGTCAGATCCGGCCGGCGCTTCCCTTGCACGAGACTCTCCAGGCGGGCGATGCTGTCGGCGCCGAGGCCGCGCCCGGCCCCCTGGTACGCGTAGGTCGCATCGGTGAACCGATCGCAAATCACCCAGCGGCCGGCGGCGAGCTGCGGCTCGATGTGGTTATGGAGGTGCACCGATCGGGCGGCGAACATGAGAAGCAACTCCGCCGTGTCCGGCAGGCTCTCGGCGCGCGCGGTCAGCACGAGCTCGCGAATTTGCTCGGCGAGCGGCGTGCCGCCGGGCTCGCGCGTCACCACATGCGCGATGGCACGGTCGGACAGGGCCTTCGAGAGGCGCGCGACCTGCGTGGTCTTGCCGACGCCCTCGATTCCCTCCAGCGTCAAGAAACGGCCTGCCGTGCTCATCTCGAGGGCTCCGTCGGCTTTTGGCGCAAGTGCGCCACGTAGCGCGCGACGGCAGCGTTCTGCTCCTCCAGGGTCGCGGAAAAAACATGGCTCCCGTCGTCTTTGGGAGAGGCGACGAAGTATAGCGCGCCGGTATCCTCGGGGTGCGCGCTTGCCCGGATGACCGCGGCACTCGCGAGCGCGATCGGCGTCGGCGGCAGTCCCGCGCGCGTATAGGTGTTGTAGGGGCCGTCGGTGCGCAAGTCGACGCTGTGCAGCTCGCCGTCATAGCGGTCGCCGAGGCCGTAGATCACGGTGGGATCCGCCTGCAGGCGCATTCCGATGCGCAGTCGGTGCAGATACAGACCCGCGATCTTCGGGAGCTCCTGCGGCACACCGCTTTCTTTCTCGACGATCGAAGCGGCGATCAAAAGCTCGTAAGGGCTGTGCAGCGGCAGCATCGGATCGCGGTCCGCCCACGCGGAATCGAGCTCGCGCTCGAGCGCGGCATGAGCCTGGCGCAGCAACTCGACATCGCTGGCGCCGGCCGGAAAGCGATACGTCTCGGGCAGGAACTCGCCCTCGGGGTCGAGCTTATCGAATCCGAGTTTCTGCATCAGGTCCTGCGGTGCGTCCGGCAAGGTGACGGCGACGTCGGGATTGCGCTTGAGCGCAGCGAGCAGGTCGGCGACGCGCCAGCCGTCGACGATGGTGAAGGAATGCAAGAGCACTTGGCCGCTTACCAGTTTCTCGAGGAGCGTGCGCGGCGTCGCGCCGGGCTCGATCTCGTACTCCCCGGCCTTGATGCCCGAGGCGAGACCTTTGAGGCGCGCGTATAGGACCCACGCCCGCGGCTGCGCCACCACGCCCCGGCCGGCGAGGTCGGCGGCCACGCGCGCAAACCGGGTGCCCGGGGCGACCTTGAAGACGAGCGGCGCGGAGACGTTCAAGGGCTCATCGAGGCTGCGCAGGCCGCTCCTGACGAGCGCGCCTGCCGCCCCCAAGAGGGCGAGCACGAGCGCGAGCGGGACGAAGATCCGCAGCGCCTTCAAACCAGCTCCAGGCGTGCGCGCAGCCGGTCCGCGGTCTCCGACTGCTCGAGCCGAACGCGGCTCTTGCCGTGCTCGATGTGCGCGACCGAGACGATTCCGGCCACTGCGTTGGTCATGAACACCTCCTCCGCCTCGCCGATCGTCTCCCACGTGAACCGGCCCTGCCAGGCCCGGAGTCGCAGATTTCGTGCCTGCTCGAGCACCCAGCGGCGCATGACGCCGGCGACGCCGCAGCGATCCAGCACCGGCGTCATGAGCGTCGAGCCGCGCCGCAGGAACAGGTTCGACATCGTGCCGCAGACCACGTGGCCGTCGAGGTCGCGCATGAGACCCTCCCACACGGCCGCGTCGCGCCATTCGGAGCGCGCCATCACCGACTCGAGCCGATTGAGAGTCTTCACGCCCGCGAGCGCCGGATTCGATCCAATTCGCGTCTCGCACATGCGCACACGCACCGGCCGCATCCCCGATCGAGCGGCAACGGGCAACGCGTGCAGGGACAGCACCCGCGTGCAGCGCTCGCGCCCGCTCGGACGGTAGCCGCGCTCGCTTAGGCCGCGGCTCACGATGAGCTTGAGCACCGCCTCCGAGCGCAGGGCCGCGCGCGCGGCGACCTCGCGGCGCAGCGCCGCGGCGTCCGGCAGGTGCAGCCCCAACCTGCGGCAGCCTTCGACCAATCGCTCGAAGTGAAAGTCCAGCAAGCGGACTGCCCGTCCGCGCACCCGCATGGTCTCGAACACCCCGTCGCCGTATTGAAAGCCGCGATCGCGGCAATCGATGGCCGTGCGCGGCCGCCCGTTGACCCAGGTGCTCATGAAGGCGCCCGGAGCGCGCGCAGCATGCCCTCCGCCTTGGCGCGCGTCTCGGCGAGCTCGTACTCGGGGCTCGAGTCGGCGACGATGCCGGCGCCGGCGCGAAAGGCGAGCGCGCCGCGGTGCGCGGTGATCGTGCGGATCAGGATATTGAGGTCGCAGCTCCCGTCGCGATTCAAGTACCCGATCGACCCCGTGTAGGCGCCGCGGCCCGTGCCTTCGAGCTCGGCGATGATTTCCATGCAGCGCACCTTGGGACAGCCCGTGATGGTGCCGCCGGGAAACATCGCGCGGATGACGTCCACGGGCGAGACGCTGTCGAGCTTGAGTCCGCTCACGTTCGAGACGATGTGGTGCACGTGCGCGTACGTCTCGATTGCCATGTACTCATCGACGCGCACCGACCCGCCCACGCAGACGCGCCCCAAGTCGTTGCGCTCCAGGTCGATCAGCATAACGTGCTCCGCGCGCTCCTTCTCGTTGCCGAGCAGCGATTGGATGAGCGCCGCGTCCCGCTCGGGCGACGCCCCGCGCGGGCGGGTACCGGCGATGGGGCGCGTCGAGACGATGCCGCCGTGCACGGACAGCAGGCGCTCCGGTGAGGAGCTGATCACCGCAAACTCGCCGTCGCGCATGAGCGCCGCGAAAGGGCTCGGGTTGGCCGCGCGCAGCCGCCGATAGATCGACACGGGGTCGACCGCCGCGGCTCCGCGGACTTGCCACCTGCGCGACAGGTTCGCCTGATACACATCGCCCGCCGCGATGTAATCGAGCGCCTTGCGGACCGAGGCGAGGAACAGCGTCGGGTCCTCCTCCTCCGCCTCGAAGCACTGCGTCCCGGTCCCGCCCGCCCCGCCCGTGCGCCGCGTGTCCTCGGCCAGGCGCTCGAGCGCCGCCTCGTGACCGGGCTCCGCGATGACCCAGGCCCGGCCGCTCTGACGATCGCGGATCCATGCGGCGGGCACGCGGATCGCGAGCGCACGGAGCGGGTCGGCGCTCGGCGGCAGTTCGAGACTGGGCTCGATCTCGGCGGCCAGCTCATAGCCCAAGTACAAAAGCCAGCCGCCCGTGAACGGCAGCGATGCGGGCTCCGCGGACGCACGAAGCTCGCGCCACCAGCGCTCCAGCGCCGCGAGAAAACCTAAGGCGCCTCCGCCTAATGCGCCGCGCGCGTGGGGTCCCGAGAGCAGGCCATCGGCCGACAGGCGCAGCGCCTCGCCGCTCGCAATCGGCAGGATGTCGAAGCGGCCGCCGCCGCCGGCCGAGCCTGCGGGCGCGCTGCTTTCGAGCAGCCCCGGATAGATGTCGGGA
>JBEKVP010000307.1:0-4017 GCA_049513935.1 Steroidobacteraceae bacterium | reverse complement strand
GAAGCAGCGCGATTACGATGAACATCACGATCGCACCCATGAAGACGACCATGAAAGGACCCAGCAGATTGGTCAGGGTCGAGAGCAGGCCGTCCATCTCCCGCTCCTGGTTGCTCGCTGCGCGCTCGAGCATCTTCTCGAGCTCGCCGCTGCTCTCGCCGCTCGAGATCAAGTGAATCATCATGGGCGGGAAGAGCTTGCGTGCCGCGAGCGACTTGCCGATCGGTGCGCCTTCGCGCACCCGCCCGGCCGCATCCTCGACGGCCAAGCGCATCGGCATGTTGTTGACGACTTCGGCCGAGATGCGCAGCGCCTCGAGCACCGGCACGGCGCTCGCGGTCAGAATGCTGAACGTGCGCGAGAAGCGCGACGTATTCAGGCCGCGGATGAGTTTGCCCACGAGCGGCAGGCGCAGCAATAACCGATCGACCTTGAGGCGCGCCTCCGGGGCTCTCACCCACCGGCGGTATCCCCAGATGATGGCGCCGATGACGATAAGCCCGTAATACCAGTAGAGCCGGATCACATCGCTCATGCCGATCAGAAAGCGGGTGGCGAGCGGCAGCTCCTGATGGCCCGACTCGAACACGGCGACCACCTGGGGCACAACATAAGCCAGCAGGAACGAGACGATCGCGAAGGAGAGCACCAGGAGCACGATGGGGTACACGAGGGCGTTGCTCACATGCTGGCCCATGACCTGGCGAGACTCGGTGTAGTCCGCGAGCCGCTCGAGCACCGAATCGAGCTTGCCCGACTGCTCGCCGGCCGAGACGGTCGCCCGATAGATCTCCGGGAATGCCTGAGGGAAGTCCCGCAAACCGTCGGCGAGGGGATGTCCCTCGACGACCTTGCTGCGCACGCCCAATATGATTCGCTGCACGCGCGGCTTCTCGGTCTGCTCGGCCACCGCCTGGAGCGTCTCTTCGAGCGGGAGCCCTGAGCGCAGGAGCGTGGCGAGCTGGCGGGTGAGGAGGGCGAGATCGAGCGTCGAGAGCCCGCGGCGCATGAAGGGACGCCGCTTGCCTTGCTTTTGCTGCTCACGCTGCGCCGCCTCCTGGATGTCCACGGGCAGGAGATGCTTCTCGCGCAGGAGCTGGCGGGCATGCTTCGGGTTATCCCCCTCGATCAGCCCTTTGCGCTCCTTGCCCTGGGCGTCGAGCGCGACGTATTCGAAGGCCCCCATTAGAGTTTCCGTCCCGGGCGCTGTGCCGGGCTAGTCCTCACGGGTAACGCGCAGCACCTCTTCCAAGGTGGTTTCGCCCGCCAACACCTTGCGGCGGCCATCTTCGCGGATACCTGGGCTCGCGGTGCGCGCGTAGCGCTCGAGATCCTGCTCCGAGGCTCCGTCGTGGATCATGGTGCGCATGTGGTCGTCGACCGAGATGAGCTCGTAGATCCCCGTGCGTCCCCGATAGCCGCTGCCGGGCTCGCTCGACGGCCGGAACAGCTGCACCGCTCTGTCCTTCGGGTCGAGATTGAGCAACCGCCGCTCGTACTCGCCCGCGATGAACGGCTCGCGGGTCTCCGGGTTGAGGACGCGCACCAGGCGCTGCGCCAGCACGCCGATCAAGCTCGAAGACAAGAGGAAGGGCTCGATGCCCATGTCGCGAAGCCGCGTAACGGCGCCGACGGCGGTGTTGGTGTGCAACGTGGAGAGCACGAGGTGTCCGGTCAAGCTTGCCTGTACGGCAATCTGCGCAGTCTCGAGGTCGCGAATCTCGCCGATCATCACGACGTCGGGATCCTGCCGCAGGATGGCCCGAAGTCCGCGCGCGAAGGTCATCTCCACCTTGGTGTTGACCTGGGTCTGGCCGATGCCGTCGATGTAATACTCGATCGGATCCTCGACGGTCATGACGTTGCGGGTGTTGTCGTTGATGCGCTCGAGCGAGGCGTAGAGCGTCGTCGATTTGCCTGAGCCGGTCGGGCCGGTGACGAGAATGATCCCGTGCGGCTTGTGGATGATCTCATCCATGGTCGCTTGGGTCTGCGGATCCATTCCGAGCGAGGTGAGCTCGATACGACCGGCCTGCTTGTCGAGCAGACGCAACACGACGCGCTCGCCGTGTCCGGAGGGCAGGGTGGAGACGCGCACATCGACCGCCCGGCCGGCGATGCGCAGCGAGATTCTGCCGTCCTGAGGCAGGCGGCGTTCCGCGATGTCGAGCTTGGACATGACCTTGATGCGCGAGACCACGAGCGGCGCCACGGCGCGCTTGGTCTGCAGGACCTCGCGCAAGACGCCGTCGACTCGAAATCGGATGACGAGCCGGTTCTCGTACGGCTCGATGTGGATATCGGAGGCGTTTTCCTTAACCGCCTGCGTGAGCAGCGCGTTGATCAGCCGGATGATCGGCGCCTCGTCGTCGCTTTCGAGCAGGTCGGAGGATTCGGGGATGTCCTCGGCGAGGTGGGCAAGGTCGGTATTGTCGTCCAGGCCCTCGAGCATCTGCATGGCGGCGCCCGAGCCCGCCTCGTAGGCGATCCGCAGGAGCGAATCAAAGACTTCCACCGTGACGCGCTCGAGCTTCAAGGGCACGCCCACGAAGCGGCGCACTTCGGCGAGCGCCTGGGGCGTTACGCCCGGCCGGCACACCGTATCGGCGAATCCTTCGTTGACCGCGCGCACCAACACGCCGTGGCGCTTGGCGAACGGAAACGAGAGCTTCCGCAGCGGGGCCGGTTCTTGGAGTTCGGCGCTCATGGGTGCAGCGGCTGCGGCCCCGTCGGTTGCGGCGCGGGCGCGGGTTGGGGGGCCGGGGCGGGCTGCGAGATCGGCGGCGCCACGGACGTCCCGGGCGTCGGCTGCGATGCGGGCGGCGCCACCTGCGGCGCGGGAGCTACCTGAGTCGCGGGCGCGATCGGCGGCGCCGGGACCGGCTGGGGAGCGGGGGCGACGCCGCTCGCTCCGTGCACTTGGGCGTTCGGCGAGTTCGGCGGAATCTGCGGAATCGACGGCTGTTTCTCACCGGGGAGCAGCGTGATCTTGCCCTTGTGCAGATTGCGCTCCTCATCGCGGATCTCGTTGTATCTCGAGGTGCTGACCGCCTCGGTCGCGGCCTGGTCGCGCAGGATCTTCGGGCGCAGGAACACGAGCAAGTTGCTCTTCTGCCGCGAGCCCGAGCGCGACTTGAACAAGTTCCCGAGCAGCGGGATCGCGCCGAGCACCGGCACGCGGTCTTCGCTCTCCGTGACCGTGTCCTGCATGAGGCCGCCGAGCACGATGATGCCGCCATCCTCGATCAGGATCGTGGTCTTGATGGAGCGCTTGTTGGTCGAGATATCGGCGGAGTCCGCCAGCTTCGCGCCTGGAGAGGAGTCTTCCTGCTCGATCTTGAGCTGAATGGTGTCGCCCTCGCTGATGTGCGGCGTCACCTTGAGAATCGTGCCGACCTCCTCGCGCTGAATCGTCTCGAAGGGGCTGGTCGTGCCGTTTACCGCCGCAGTCGAACTCGTGTACTGGCCGGTGATCAGCGGAATTTCCTGGGTGACCTTGACCTCCGCTTCTTCGTTATTCATGGTGATGACGCGCGGTGTCGAGATGATGTTGCTGGTGGCGTCGCTTCGGATCGCCTGAATGACCGCCGCCAAGCCTTTGCCCGTGTTGGAGTTGTACGTGCCGATCGCGAACGTGCCGCCGGTCGGAATCGCCGAGGCGATGCTCGAGGCTGCCGTGGCGCCAGTGGCCAAGCCGGTCGTCGTGGTCGTGGTCGCGGTCGTGGCCGCGGTATTATTGGTGAGTCCGCTCACGCCGCCCAAGGCGGCGGCGGCCAGATCGACGATGCTGGTGCCGCTGCTGCCGGGGAAATTGGTCACCCCGTAGCCGAGCGAGGAGCCGCCGTCCAGGAGCCATTGCACCCCGATGTCGGCGCTCTTGTTGACATCCACCTCCACGATCAGCGCCTCGACCTCCACCTGTGCGCGGCGGATGTCCAATTTATCGATGACCGCCATCAGATTCTTCATGATCTTGGGCGGCGCCGTCATGATGAGCGCGTTGGTCGGCACGTCGGC
>JBEKVP010000306.1:0-4025 GCA_049513935.1 Steroidobacteraceae bacterium | reverse complement strand
CACCGCGGTGTAGCCGATCTCGAGCTGTTCTTTCACGGCGAGTCCGCCGGTGATCTTACCCGCGACGATCGCATGGTGTGCTTGAATATAGCCGTTCCACACGCCCGTGACCGCGAGGTTGAGCCCGCCGTCGAGCTCGCCGTCGCCGTGCACTTCGCCCGAGACGACGAACTGCCCCGCGCCGCGGATATCGCCGACGATCACCGACTCGGCGCCGATGACCGTCGGCGGGGCGGAGTCGAGGTCGAAGAACCGGCGCCGGGGGTCGCTCATGATCGCTCTTTCTAACCCAACTGGGCCCGCGGCTGGTGTGACGCGCTCGGCGTCGCCGACAGACGCTCGAATTCCAAGTAGAATCGAGTGTGACGCGGCGCTCCTCGAGGGGCCGCCAAAACACTTGTATTTCGAGAAGGGAAAATGCGGATCAACAAAACTCCATGGGTAATCCTGGGTGCCGTGCTGCTCGCTCTGAGCGCATGCAGCCGGCAACAGAGCGACTGGCAGAAGACGCGAGAGGCCAATACCACCGACTCGTACGAGCTCTTCATCAAGAAATATCCGAGCGGGGAATTCACGGCTCAGGCGCAGGCCCGCCTCAAGGAGTTGTACGAGGAGCGCGATTGGCAGAAGGCCCGCGATGCGGATACGCCGGAAGCATATCAAGCCTTCCTCAAGCAATACCCCGAGGGCAAGTGGACCGAGGAGGCGCGGATCCGAGTGGAGAATTTCACTCTGGCGCAAACGCCCGCAGCGGGCCCAGGCTCTCCCGCGGCTGCGGCGCCCGGTGCCGCGCCGCCCGCGGCCGGACCCGCGGCGGGACCGGGCGGAGCGACCCCGCCATCGACGGCACAGACCTCAGAGACCCCGCCGCACGCTGCGACGCCCGGCGAGAATGCGACGACCTCGAAGCCCGAATCGCCCGCGGCGGCCGCGAAGTCCGCATCGGGAACCTATGGCGTGCAGCTCGGCGCATTCGGGTCGGGAACTGCGGCGGCCAACGAGCGTTGGGTGCGGCTGCAAAAGCAGTACCCGAAGCTGCTTGCGGGACTTTCATCGAAGATCGTCCCGAAGAAGACCAAGAGTGGAACGCTCTACCGTCTGCAAGCAGTTGGAGTGACCGAGGCGCATGCGCGCAGAATCTGCAAGGATTTGAAGGCCAAGTCCCAGCCCTGCGTGGTGGTCAGGCCGGCGCGCGCCTGAGGGGCCGCGCAGGCCGGCCGGGCCGCGCAGGAGCGTTCGCTGCAGCACGACCGGCGAACTGCGTCACCTCACTGACAATTCCTGTCACTTCAGCGCCGGCCGCCTGACGTAACTCATTGAATTTAATGGGTCCGATGAGCTGGCACGCGGATTGCTTGATCCTGATGGTGGAGCGTGAGCTCACTGGCAGGAATTGAAGGCTGTGCAATCTGCGTTCGTCGCGATGTTGATGCCGGAGGGTAGCCCAGGCGCTGCTCTCGTGGTCCGGCGCGCCGACGGTCAGTTCGCCATCGAACGAATCGATGTGCGAGTGGCATTGGCTCTACGCGCCGCCGCAAGGTGGTCGCGCAAGGGAGCAGCCGCCACAGACTCTACGGGATCGGATCTGATCGAGCTCGAAATGACTTGAGCGACCCCGCGGACGTTTCTTGACCGCTTTGATAGGTTCGATTGTTTGGGTTCGATGTTTGGTTGATGGTTCGATTGTTCGATGTTCGATGTTTTGTTTTAGTTGTGTTCTCCCCTTTGGTTGAAACCTGGGCGCCGCGAATCAGCTTCCCCACTCGCGGCGCCTTTTTTTTAGCCTTAAGCTCCCCGAGAATGAAGGCGTATTCCATCGCGGTCTCCCGATAGCGCTCGAAGCGCCCGGATTTGCCGCCGTGACCGGCCTCCATCTCGACGTGCAGCAGCAGCGGATTGCGATCGGTCTTGCGCGCGCGAAGCTTCGCGACCCATTTGGCCGGCTCGTAGTACTGGACCTGGCTGTCCCACAAGCCGGTCGTCACTAGCATCGCCGGGTAGTCCTGCGCGCCGACGTTGTCGTAGGGCGAATAAGACAGCATGTAGTCATAGTACTTGCGATCCTTCGGGTCGCCCCACTCGTCGTACTCGTTGGTGGTGAGCGGGATACCATCGTCCAGCATGGTCGTGACCACGTCCACGAACGGCACCTGAGCGACGATTCCCCGATAATCGCGTCCGCTCAGGTTCGCGACCGCCGCGACCAGCAGCCCGCCCGCGCTGCCGCCCATGGCGAAGATTTTCTCGCGATCGGCATAGCCCTGCGCGGCAAGCTCGCGGGTCACGTCGATGAAATCGTTGAACGAGTTCTTTTTGTTGAGCAGCCGGCCATCGTCGTACCAGGGGCGGCCGAGCTCCTGGCCTCCGCGCACGTGCGCGATCGCATACACGAAGCCTCGATCGAGGAGGCTCAGGCGCGCCGCGGAGAAATAAGGGTCCATCGACAATCCGTAGGCGCCGTAGGCGTATTGCAGCAGTGGCGCGCTCCCGTCGCGCACGAAGCCTTTGCGATAGGCCAAGGATACCGGTATGCGTCTGCCGTCCCGTGCGGGCGCAAATACAAGCTCCGTTGCGTAGTTCTCGGGATTGAAGTCTCCCACGACCGGATCGCGCTTGAGGAGCGTCCTTTTGCCGGTGCGCGTGTCGTAGTCATAGACGGTCGTCGGCGTGGTCAACGAGGCATAGGAATAGCGCACGATGTCAGTGTCGAGGCGCGGATTGATGGACAGAGCCATCGAATAGGCAGGCTCGTCGCTCGCGATGAAGTACGGCTCGGCGCCGGGAGTCAACGGGTGAATGCGGATCTTGCGCAACGCCTCCGAGCGCACGCCGAGCGCGAGCATGCGCTCGAACACGTCGAAGTCCTCGATGAAGGTGTCTTCTCGATGCGGGATGAGGTCCTGCCAGCGAGACCGGTCGTGCGGAGCGCCGATCGGCGCCTGCATGATTCGGAAATTGCGCGCATTCCAGTTGGTCCGCACGATGAAGCGGTCAGCCAGATGCTCGATCTGGTATTCGTGGTCCGGTTCGTGCGGCAGGAACACCTTGAATTCGAGCGCGGGATCGTCTGCATCGGCGTAGCGCCACTCGGATGAGAGCGTGCTTTCCATGTGCATGAAGATGAACCGCTCCGACTTGGACTTCGCGACGCCGGTGTAGAAGCTCGCGTCGGTCTGCGCGAAGAGCAGCTCGTCGGCGAGCCCTCCGACCCGGTGCTTCTTGACGTAGATGCCGAGCAGCGTCTCGGCGTCCTTCTCCACATAGAGCACGGTCGCATTGTCGTTCGCCCAGGCGACGTCCGACTCGACGTTCGTGATCGCCTCGCCGAGGATCTCTCCGCTCTCGAGGTCCCGGAAGCGCAGCTCGTACTGCCGCCGGCCGACGAAGTCCTCGCACAACGCCAGCCAGCGCGCGTTCGGCGAGATCTCGATCGCGCCGAGCTGATAGTAATCGTGGCCCGCCGCGCGGCCCGCGGCGGCGCGCTCGTTGCAATCCAGGATGATCTCCTCCGGCTCCTGCAGGGAGGACCGGCGGCGCGCGAAGACGGGGTGCTCGCGGCCGGCCTCGTAGCGCGAGTAGTACCAGAAACCGTCCTTGAAGTAAGGAACGCTGGCGTCGTCCGGCTTCAGGCGCCCGACGATCTCGTTGTACAGCGTGTCGCGAAGCGCCGCGACGGGCGCGAGCCGCCGCTCCTTGTAGGCATTCTCGGCGGTAAGGTACGCCCGGACGGCGGGGTCCCGCCGTTCGTCGTCCCGCAGCCAATAGTACGGGTCCGCCCGCCCGCCATGCGGCGATGCGATTATGTGGGGGTGGAGGGCGGCCCGCGGTGGGTCGTCCGGGGCGGGGGCTGGATCCGCGACGGTCATGGTCTCGATCTTGTCCTCAGGCGGGGCGGGAGTATAGTCATTCAGGCTGGCGACCGATGGAAGCAAGTACCGGGGATTGACGGGGGTTCGTATGCAGACCGTAAATCAATTGCTGCGTGCCAAGGGCGGCCATATCTTTTCCGTCGAGCCGACGGACTC
>JBEKVP010000305.1:0-4038 GCA_049513935.1 Steroidobacteraceae bacterium | reverse complement strand
GATAAAATCCGCAGGCGTTGGACACCGCCGGCGCCATTCCTTCTCCCACCGAACGACCGTTTCGCCGCGCGGCCCGAAGCGAGCTTGCCGCGCGCTTCGAGGGCGCGTTGGCGAGTGCCGACGGAGCGGCGGGTGCACACTGCATTCACGAGTTCTGGATGCGCGGCGACATGTCCGTTAACATTGAGTCTGCACTCGAGCGGCTATGGCACTGCGCTGCGGCGTCCATTCCGGAATGGCTGCCGATGCGCTATGTGGATTGGTTGCCTTGCGCTTATGAAGTAGCGCTCGGCTTCCGTGCTGCGGCCAGGGGACGGTCGAATATCTATCTGGTGCTTCTTGACTACCGTGACAGGCTGGGTTGCTCGTATGGCGTGTACGTGGGAATGAGCAGATACCCTCCGGCGGAGCGCTTCGATCAGCACAAGGCCGGAATTCGGGCCGCTGGAAGCGTTCTAAAACGCGGTTTGGAGGTACTCACGGGACCGACGCTGCATCTGCAGTGGATCCGGCGCACTGATGCGGAGCGCATCGAGATCGAATTGGCGCAAGCCCTCGCGGAGGCGGGGCTCATGGTAAAGGGTGGACACTGAGCATGATATTGATCGGAATGTTTGATTCGCCGTTCGTACGGCGCGTGGCGGTGAGCCTCAATCTGCTCGAGGTGCCGTACGAGCACAAGAACTGGTCGGTGGGTAAAGATTTCGAGCTGATTCGCCAGTTCAACCCCTTGGGCCGCGTCCCGACGCTGGTTCAGCCCGACGGCGAGACCCTGATCGACTCGAGTGCCATCTTGGATTTTCTCGACGAGTCGGCGGGGGCTCATCGTGCGTTGCTGCCGCGCTTCGGGAAGGAGCGTCGCGACGCCTTGCGGGTAATATCGATCGCGCTCGGCGCCGCAGAGAAGGGGGTGTTGCAGCTGTATGAGGTCGCCTTCCGGCCCGAAGAGAAGCGCCACGAGCCGTGGATCGAGCGCTGCCGCAACCAGATGCACGGCGCGCTCGCGGAACTCGACCGGCTGGCGCAGTCACGGGGCGATGCGTGGATGGTCGGCACCCGATTGAGCCAAGCTGACGTCACCGTGGCCTGCGCCTTTACTTTTTTGTGTGACGCGTTGCAGGTGAGCCAGTCGTGGGTGATCTATCCGGGACTCGCGGCGCTCGCGGCGCGTTGCGAAGCGCTGCCGGAGTTTAGCGCGACCCGTGTGCCGTTCCATCCGCCGGGCCGCGGAGTCGCGACCCAGCCGGATCGTGAGGGTGCCGCGCTTTAGCGCCGCGGCGCTCGGCTTTCGATTTTGGCCAAGGGCCGGTCTTGCCGCCGACCGCGCGCTCGATATGACCAAGCGTTCAGACGAGGTCAATACGGTAGACTGGCAGCGCCATGATCACGGTGCATCACCTCAACAATTCGCGCTCGCAGCGGGTCTTGTGGCTGCTCGAGGAGCTCGGCGTTCGCTACGAAGTCAAGCGCTACGAGCGCGATGCGAACACGATGCTCGCCCCACCGGCGCTCCTCGCAGTCCATCCGTTGGGCAAATCCCCGATCATCACGGACGGTTCTTTGACCATCGCCGAGTCGGGCGCGATCATCGAGTACCTGGTCGATAAGTATGGAGGCGGCCGGCTCATTCCTCCTGCTGGCACGCCCGAGCGGTTGCGCTATACGTACTGGCTGCACTATGCAGAGGGGTCCGCCATGCCGCCCTTGCTGCTCAAGCTGGTGTTCGACCGGGTGGCCTCGGCTCCGCTGCCGTGGCCGGTGAGCTCGATCGCCCGGCGCATCGCCGGTCAGGTAACCCGTACGTTCATTGCGCCTCAACTCAAGCTGCATTTGGATTTCATGGAGTCGGAGCTCGCCGCTCGGCCCTGGTTCGCCGGCGGCCAATTCACCGCCGCGGACGTGCAGATGAGCTTTCCGCTCGAGGCCGCGGCATCACGCGCGGGATTGAATGCCAGCCGCCCGAAATTGATGGCGTTCCTGGAGCGCATCCACGGGCGAGCCGCCTATCGGCAGGCGCTCGAGCGCGGCGGTCCCTATGATTTCTGACGGGATCGGGCGAGAATTCACGGGATCGGGCTCTGGCTGACCGATGCGTCGATTGTAAAAAGTCCAAAAAAAGCTAAGGGGGAGTGACAATGTCTTTGAAAATCAAGATGGGTGCGGCTTTGTCTTGGGTACTGCTCGCCGCCACGATCACGAGCTGCAACCAGTCGCCGCAGTCGAAAGCGCCCGCGAAGCGTCCGCCCTCGCAGGCGAGCCTCGAATGGCTTAAGGTCGCGGAGGGATTCGAGCAAAGCTACTTTGCAGCCCAGCCGTCCTTTGCCGCGCTCGCCGGCAAACATGAGTACGACGGGCAGCTTCCGGATTTGAGCGCCCACGGTCTAAGGCGCGAGATTGCGCGGCTGCACGATGAGCGCGACCAGCTCACGGCGGTCGATCCCATGCTCATCGAGCCCGGCGAGCGCTTCGATCGCGCCTACCTGTTGAGCGTCGTGGACCGGGATCTCTACTGGCTGGAGAAGGCCCATTACCCGTCCACCAATCCGTACTGGTATCTGGCGTCGATCGATCCCGACATGTACGTGAGCCGCAACTACGCGCCGCTCAACGTGCGCCTGAAAGCATTCATCAAATTCGCGCGCGGCATCCCCAAGATGGTGACCGACATTCAGGCCAACCTCCAGGGACCGCTGCCCAAGAGCTATATCGAGCAAGGCATCGCCCAGTTCGGAGGCTTCGTCGACTTCTACAAGAAGGACGCCCCGCAGGTGTTCGCCTCGGTGTCCGATACCGCCATGCAGAAAGATCTGGCCGAGGCCACCACGAACGCCGCGAACGCGATGGCCAATCTCACCAACTATCTGACGGGCTTGCAGAAGACGGCGACCGACAAGTTCCCGCTCGGCAAGGAGCTGTACGCGCAGATGCTCAAGGACACCGAGCAAGTCGATCTGCCGGTGGAACAGATCGAGGCCGCGGGACGCGCCGACCTCGAGCGCAATACCGCGGCGCTCAAGGCCGAGTGCGCCACCTATCTGCCCAAAGGTACGCCGGCCGCATGCGTCGCCAAGGTGTCTGCAAAGAAGCCGCCCGAGGGCGACCTCGAGGCCGCGCGCAAGCAGTTGACGATGCTGCGCGACTTCGTCCAGAAGAACAACGTCGTGACGATCCCCAACAATGACGATGTGCTGGTCGCCGAAGCCCCGCCCTACAATCGCGAGAACTTCGCGTTCATTCAGGTGCCCGGACCCTACGACAAGGGCGTCGCGGCCACGTACAACATCGCGCCCCCGAATCCAAAGTGGACCAAGGCCGAACAGGCCGCGTACATCGCGAGCGACGCGACGCTCATGTCGACGTCCGTGCACGAGGTATGGCCGGGCCACTTCCTGCAGTTCCTGCACTCGAACGCGAATCCGAACAAGCTCGAGGGGCTGTGGATCGGATACGCCTTTGCCGAAGGTTGGGCGCATTACGCCGAGGAGATGATGTACGAGGAGGGCCTGAACAAGGGCGACTCCGAGATGCACATCGGTCAGCTCATGGACGCGCTCTTGCGGGACGTGCGGCTCCTATCCTCCATCGGCCTGCACACGGAGGGCTGGACCGTGGCGCAGTGCGAGAAGATGTTCAGGGAGCAGGCGTTCCAGGATGCGGGCAATGCGCGTCAGCAAGCCGCGCGCGGCACCTACGATCCGGCGTACCTCAACTACACGCTCGGCAAACTGATGATTCGCAAGCTGCGAACCGACTGGGTCGCCAAGACGCGCGCCGGCGGCGGTGCGGCACCGACGACCGCCGGATCGACGGGGGCGGCGCCCGCCGACGATCATGCGCTCTGGCACGACTTTCACGACAAGTTCCTCTCCTACGGCGGACCGCCGATCCCGTTGCTGCGCAAGGAGATGGTGGGTGCGGAGGGGACGCTGCTCTAGTTCATTGGAAAAAGTCGCCTGCGGCGCTTTTTCGGATAGGGCTCCGTATCCGCCGGCCAAAGGCGTGGCTTTGGCCGGCTGCCACGTTGCCGCGGGCGCAAGT
>JBEKVP010000304.1:0-4052 GCA_049513935.1 Steroidobacteraceae bacterium | reverse complement strand
AGTGGATTGGGGCTCGCGATGATTGCGCGCGACGTGCCCGAACGGATGGGCGGCTTCATGATGGGCGCGTACTTCGTGGCGTCCGGTATCTCCCAGTACTTGGGAAGCGTGGTCGCGAACTTCGCACACATTCCCGAGGGCATCGGCGATCCGATGGAGTCGCTCACCATCTACACCAGCCTGTTCAATAAGCTCGGATTCGCCGGCATCGGCTGCACCGCCATCGCGATCGCCATGCTGCCGCTCATGAACCGGCTCTCGACGAGCCATTCGGACTCTGCCGTCAAAAATACCCCGCTGCCGGCGGTGCGAAGCGAGGAATTCAACACCGCATCCTGATCGCCGCCGCGCGGCAAACGCCCGCCGGGCGGCGCTCAGGCGCAGCGTGCGCGCAGATACTCCTGAGCCCGGGCGGCTTCCCTGCGCAACTCCTCCTCAGCGTGACAGACCCGGTCGATCGCCCCGCTGCGCACCGCTTCCTCCAAGCGTCTCGCCGCTTCGCTCGTCGGGCGGGCGCGGATGTTCGCGCTCGATCCCTTGAGGGCATGCGCGGCGCGGCCGATGGCCGGCATATCGCCCCGGTCGAGGGCGGCGCGAATCTCGCGCAGGGTTGCATCGCCGGAATCGATGAAGATCTGCACCAGCTGCTGAGCAAACTCTTGATCGCCGTCGGTGAGCGACAAGAACTGCTCCCAATCGATCGGTGCCTCGCCTTGCGCGTGCGCGGCGATCGCCGCGGGTGTCGCGCTCGGCGCGGCCGCGCCGCTCGACTCGGCAAACGCCGGCGCTACGCCCCCGAGGTGACGTTCGATGGCGGAGGCGAGGCGCTCGCGGTCCAGGGGCTTGGTCAGATAACCGTCCATACCGGCCTCGAGGCACTGCCGCTCGGCGCCGGCCATGGCATCGGCCGTGAGAGCGATGATGGGTAGGCGGCTCGCGCCGGATTCGCGCGCGCGGATCTCGCGCGCCGCTTGATAGCCGTCCATCACGGGCATCTGGCAATCCATCAGAATGAGGTGATAGCGGCCGCTTTCCCAGGCGGCAACGGCTTCCGCGCCGTTGCCCACAATGTCGACCTTGAAGCCCATGAGCTCCAAACTGCCGCGCGCCACTTTTTGGTTGACCGAGTTGTCCTCGGCGAGGAGGATCCGCCGCTCGTTCGGCCGCTGCCGGCGCAGCTTGCCGATCAGCATCGGCTGCGTGCGCTCGTGCCACTGGGAGCCGTCGAGCGACATGACTCGTGCGAGGCACTCGCGCAACTCGCGGTGGGTTACGGGCTTGAGCAGGAAGGCCGCGAATCCGAGCTCCTCGAAGTCCCGGGCGCTGTGCATCCGGCCGGCCGATGTGAGCAGCACCAGGCGAATGTGATCGAGGCGCGGATCGCTCGCGATTTGGCGGCCGAGCTCGAGCCCATCGCAGTCGGGCATCATGTAGTCGAGCACGGCGAGATCGAAGCGCTCGCCGCTCTCCAAGCTCGCCGCGAGTGCCGCGAGCGCGGCGCGTGAGCCCTCGACGCAAGCGGTCCTCATGCCCAGATGCGTCAGTTGACGGTCGAGCACTTTGCGGTTGGTTGCATTGTCGTCGACGATGAGCGCGCGGCGCCCGGCGAGCACCTCCGCGTCGATGCGCGTGCTTTCGGTCCGGTTGGCCGAAGCGCCGAATCGCGCCGTGAACCAGAAGGTCGAGCCTGCGCCATCGCGGCTGCTGACGCCGGATTCGCCCTCCATCAGCTCGACCAGGCGCCGCACGATCGACAGCCCGAGACCGGTGCCGCCGTAGTGTCGCGTGGTCGAGGTGTCGAGCTGCGAGAAGGGCTGGAACAAGGATTCGATTCGCGACGCAGGGATGCCGATTCCGGTGTCGGTCACTTCGCAGCGGATGAGAAGGCCGGGATCGCCGGACTCGACGAGCTTCAGATCGATCGACACCTCGCCGCGGCCGGTGAACTTGATCGCGTTGCTGCCGAGATTGAGCAGCACCTGACGCAGGCGCCCCGGATCTCCGACCACCCAGTCGGGAAGCAAGGGGTCGAGGCTCGTGATGAGCTCGAGTCCCTTGGCGTGCGCTTGAAAGGCCAGCAGGCGCGCGACGTCGTCCACGGTATCGCGCAGGTTCATATCGATGCGCTCGAGATCGAGTTTCCCGGCTTCGATCTTCGAGAAATCTAGGATGTCGTTGATGATGGTGAGAAGGCTCGCAGCGCTGTCGCGGATGGTCTCGGTGTGATCGCGCTGCGTGGGGTCGAGGTCGGTCTCGAGCAGGAGATCCGTCATGCCGATGACGCCGTTCATCGGGGTGCGAATCTCATGGCTCATGTTGGCGAGAAATTGCGATTTGGCCTGCGCCGCGAGCTCGGCACGATCCTTTGCCTGGCGCAGCTCGGCATTCGCCGATTCGAGATCCCGGGTACGCAGCGCGACCTGCTCGCCGAGCGCGCCGGCGAGGCCGCGCAGATGGCCGACCCGCAGACGATACAGGGCGCCGGCCGCCAGCACGATGCTGAGCACGCAGAGAAGCACGAACCACAGGGTCTGATAAATGTGCGGCCTCAGGGTGAAGCGGAAGCTCGCGCCAGTAGCGCTCCACACCCCGTCGTTGTTGCTCGCCATCACGCGGAACGTGTAAGTGCCCGGCGCCAACCGCGTGTAGTAGGCGGTTCTGCGGTTTCCGGCGTCGACCCAGCCGTCATCGAATCCCTGCAGCTGATAGCGGAACTGCGAGCGCTGCGGCACGAGCAGGCTCAGGCCCGTGTAGTGAAATTCCCATTGCTGGGCGCCGGGCCCGATCACGGCGCCGTCGGTGAGCGCGACGGGCGTTCCGTCGACCGCGACTTGCTCGATGTGGACCGGCGGCGGGAGCGTGTTGGTCTTGATGTGGCCGGGGTCGACTCTCACGATGCCGCGCACGCTCGGGAACCAGAGCATGCCGTCGGGCGAGCGGCACCCCGCGGAGGTGTTGCCGCCGTCGAATTCCGCGGTGCGTAACCCGTCGGCGACGCCGTAAGAGCGATACGCGGGCGTATGGGACCCGCCGGCCAGCAGCTCGTCCAAGCCGCCGCGCGGGACCGACATCAACCCCTTGTTGGTGGTGATCCAGAGCTCGTGCGAATCGTCCTCGAGCACTTGCAGGATCGTCTCGCGCAACGGGCCGCCGAAGGGCATCAAGGAGACGAGCTTGCCATCGCGCCACGCCGCAAGGCCGTCGGTCGTGCCGAGCCAAATGACGCCGCGCTCGTCCTCGTGAATGGAGATCACCCAGTCGCTCGGCAGGCCGTCGGCGATGCTCAGATGCCGCGTGCCGTGCGCACCGACCACGAACAGACCGTCCGACTCGGTCGCTACCCACAGGTTGCCGCCGCGGTCCTCGTGAATGAGATGCACCGCGGTCGGGGAGGAGGCATCGAGCAGCGATTGCATCGATTGGATGTGGTCGTGCTCGATGAGCTCGAGACCCTCGTTGGTGCCGACCCACATCCGGTGTTGCCGGTCCTCGAGCAGCGCCGTGACGTTGTCACCCGACAGACCGTTGTGCTGGTCGAACATCGTCATGCCGTTGCGGTCGATCCGGTACACGCCCGCGCCGTCGGTGCCGACCCACAACCGGTCCTGCTCATCCTCGACGAGCGCCCGGACGCGGACGTTCTCGTGGCCGCGCGGTCCGTCGATATGCTGAAAGCGCTCGCCGACATAGCTCGAGAGTCCGCCGTCCGTACCGATCCAGACGCCCCCGGCCTTGCG
Organism: Steroidobacteraceae bacterium; assembly: GCA_049513935.1. Classification (GTDB taxonomy): domain Bacteria; phylum Pseudomonadota; class Gammaproteobacteria; order Steroidobacterales; family Steroidobacteraceae; genus Bog-1198. The sequence goes on along the minus strand of JBEKVP010000304.1, from coordinate 315 downwards.
CGGCGTCACCACCCAGCTGAGATTGCCTTGCAGCCCCTCGGGCTCGCCCGCCGTCACAAACTTCCCATCATGCAGCCGAAGCAGGCCTACTCCGTAGCTGCCGATCCACAGGCTCCCCTCGTCGTCCTCCATGAGCGAGCGCAGATCGCCGTTGGCGAACAGCCCGCTGTTGAGGCCCGTGAACTCGCCGTTGCGCCAGCGCAGCAGGCCGCCGCCGCGGGTGGCGATCCACAAGTTGCCATCGTGGTCGCGGATCACCGATCGAATCGCCGAGCCGAAGCGGCCGGCTTCGGCGATCACCTCGACCGTGCCGCC
>JBEKVP010000303.1:0-4064 GCA_049513935.1 Steroidobacteraceae bacterium | reverse complement strand
CGCCGCTCAATCGCGTGGCGACCGAGGACAGGTGGAGTTCGGACGGGGCGAACACACGAACGTACAAGTCGCGGCACAGCTCGGCGGCGCGCGTGCCCGGCCAGAGTTCCGGCAGCAGGGTTCGAGGCAGCATAGGATCGCGCAGGTGCAATCGGCGATACTCGTGAATGAGCAGGGTGCGCAAAACGAATGCGCCCTGCGGCTCGATGGTGCCCTGCCCCAGGGCGTCGGAAGCGCGCTCGCAGCGCTGCACGAAGCGCTGGTAGCGCCTTGCGAGGTCGGCCAGGTCCCAGCCCATCTCCACCAGCCGGGCGGGGGCGTCCCCATTGGCGAGATTCGCATCGAAGATCAGCGCGCCGGCCGGCAGCGGCGGCGACCAGGTCTGCAATGCAACCTCGTCCGCCGGAGTTTCGGGATGCGCGAACACGCCGCTCGACAATTCGCCGAAGCCCTGCCAAGAAAGCTCCTTGCGCAGGCGCTGCCGCTCGGCGGCGCGCACGGCCGGCAGCACGATCAATGTCCAGCGGCCGGTCCACTGCGCCGGCGCGCCGCCGTAGATGCGCAAGGTGGCCTCCGCAAAGCGCTCGCGGCCGCCTTTCGACAGCCGGTACTCGCTCAGTTTGCCGGAGCGGCGCGCCTCCAACCACCCGTCGTGCGCGAGCCGCGCGGCGGCGGTGCGCACCAGGCGTTCATTGAGGCCGAACGGCGCGGCCAGGCGAATCAAACTGCCCAACGCGATGGCACCGCCGCGCGGCATGATGGAATCACCGAACATCGTGACGATGAGGGAGCCGCCGCGCAGCGGCTGTTGGCGGCGAAAGCGCGCGAGCAATTCGCGGGTGGCGGCGGCGGTGCGCATTTTGCCCTGGATTGTAATACGCCGCGCAATGTGACACAGAAAAAATTGCAAATGCGTACTTTGTGTATCAAAATGCGCTAATCCAGCGGGGAGGCGGCCATGTATACTCAAGGGCTCGACGTTCAGGGGTTGGAGCACCCGGCGGCCGCGGATGATGCGGCCCTCGAACGGCGTTTCCTCGCGCGGGTCGAGGCGGAGGAGAAGATCGAACCCAAGGATTGGATGCCGGAGCGGTACCGCAACACGCTCATTCGTCAGATCTCGCAGCACGCCCATTCCGAGATCGTCGGCATGCTGCCCGAGGGAAACTGGATTACGCGCGCGCCGACCCTGCTGCGCAAATCCATCTTGATCGCCAAGGTGCAGGACGAGGGGGGGCACGGCGCCTACCTGTACGGCGCCGCCGAGACGCTCGGCGTGAGCCGCGACCAGTTGGTCGAACAGCTGCTCTGCGGCAAGGCCAAATACTCGAGCATCTTCAATTATCCGACGCCGACGTGGGCCGATATCGGCGCGATAGGCTGGCTGGTCGACGGCGCGGCGATCATGAATCAGATCCCGCTGTGCCGGTGTTCCTATGGCCCGTACGCACGCGCGATGGTGCGCATCTGCCGCGAGGAGAGTTTCCATCAGCGGCAAGGCTATGACCTGATGCTGCAGCTCTCCCGCGGCACCCCCGAGCAGAGGCGCATGGCTCAGGAGGCGCTCGATCGGTGGTGGTGGCCCGCGCTCATGATGTTCGGACCGCCGGATGCGCAATCGACGCACAGCAGCGATTCCCAGCGTTGGAAAATCAAGCGCTTCTCGAACGACGAGTTGCGGCAGAAGTTCGTCGACTTCACGGTGCCTCAGGCCCGGTATCTGGGGCTCACCCCGCCGGATCCCCTGTTGCGGTGGAACGAAGCGGCGCAGCGCCACGAATTCGGCCCGATCGATTGGGACGAGTTTCACCGGGTGCTGAAGGGTGACGGACCGTGCAACGCGGAGCGTCTGGAGCAGCGCCGCGCCGCCCATGCTGAGGGCGCGTGGGTTCGCGAAGCGGCGATGGCGCATGCCGAGAAACAGCGCCGGCACACGGCCGGCAGGGCAGCTTGACGGGAGAACCCATGCAAGACAAACACCAGTGGCCTCTGTACGAAGTATTCATCCGCGCCCGCGGCGGACTGGATCACAAGCATGCCGGCAGCCTGCATGCCGCGGACGCGCGGATGGCCGTCGAACATGCGCGCGACGTCTATACGCGGCGCGAAGAAGGCGTGAGCATCTGGGTGGTCCGGTCGGGCGACATCACCGCATCCGATCCCGCGGACGCCGATTCGCTGTTCGAGCCGGCACGGGACAAGGTGTATCGGCATCCCACCTTTTACGATATTCCGGAGGAGGTGAAGACGCTATGAGCGCCGCGATGCGCGTCTTCGACGGCGACTTGTACCGCTACGTATTGCGCCTCGGCGACCTGAGTCTCGTGCTCGGGCAGCGGCTGGGCGAATGGGTGGGGCACGCGCCGGCGCTCGAAGAGGACCTGGGGCTGGCCAACGTCGCGCTCGACCTCATCGGACAGGCTCGCCTGCTGCTCCGCTACGCGGGAGAGATCGAGGGCCGCGGCCGGGACGAGGATGCGATCGCGTTTTTGCGCGAGCACGGGGAGTATCTCAACCCGACGCTGGCGGAGCTACCGAACGGCGATTTCGGTCAAACCGTGGTACGCCAGGTGTTGATCGACGCGTTTCAATTGGAACTCTACGAGCGCCTGACGGCGTCCGCGGACGAGCAGCTGGCCGCCGTCGCGGCCAAGGCGGTGAAGGAGACCCGCTATCACCTGCGCTACAGCGGCGGGTGGCTGGTGCGTCTCGGCGACGGCACCGAGGAGAGTCACGCCCGCGTGCAGGCGGCGCTCGGGCGTCTTTGGCCGTACACCGGTGAGTTGTTCGCCGCAGATGAGGTGGATCAATCCATGGTCGAGCGCGGCGTCGCGCCGCCGCTGGCCCACGTGCAGCAAGGCTGGACGTCCCGCGTCGACGCCTTACTCGCGGAAGCGACCCTCGCGCGCCCGCGCGACCGCCCGTATGCCTGGTTCGGCAAGCGCGGGCAGCATAGCGAGCACTTGGGCTACATGCTCGCCGAGATGCAGCATTTGCAGCGCACCTACCCGGGTGCACGTTGGTGAGCAGCGCCGCGCGCGAGGCGCCGACCGCGGCGGCTGCGGCGGCGAACGCGGCGGCCCGCGTCGCGCGTGCGTGGGCGGCGCTGGCCGGCGTCGAGGATCCCGAAATTCCCGGCGTGAGCGTGATCGATCTCGGCATCGTGCGCTTCGTCGCGCCGCAGTCGGACGACAGTCTGGAGGTGGGCATCTCGCCCACCTACACGGGCTGCCCCGCGACCGAGGTGATCCGCCGTTCGGTCGAGTCCGCGCTCGCCGGCGCTGCGCTCGGTGCATTCCGGATCACCACCGTGCTTGCCCCCGCGTGGAGCAGCGATTGGATCACCGCCGAGGGCCGGCGCAAGCTCGCCGATTACGGCATCGTGCCGCCCGATCATTCATCGGCGGACCGGCGCGAGTGGCGCCGCGGGGATCGCCCGCTCGCCTGTCCCCGGTGCCACTCGACGCGGACGGAAACCCTCAGCGAATTCGGTTCCACGCCATGCAAGGCTCTGCACCGGTGCTGCGCCTGCGGCGAACCCTTCGAATACTTCAAATGCATCTGATGCCGCCGTGCCGACCTTCCACCCGCTGACCGTGGCGGCGATCGAGCGCGCCGCGGAAGACGCGGTGTGCATCTCGCTCGCCGTGCCGCCCGCGTTGGACCGCGTGTTCGACTTCCACGCGGGTCAGTACCTGACCGTGCGCCGCCGCGTCGGCGGGCGCGATGAGCTGCGCACCTACTCGATCGTCACCGTCCCCGGCGGCTCGATACTGAAGCTCGGCGTACGAGTGCAGCCGAACGGACGCGTCTCGGGTGAATTGAGCCGCGACCTCAAGGCCGGCGATCTCCTCGAGGTCGGCGCGCCCGCCGGCCGATTCCGCACCCAGATCGATCCGGCGCGTGAACGCTCCTATGTCGCGTTCGCGTCCGGCAGCGGCATCACGCCGATTCTCTCCGTGGCGGCGGACATACTCGCGCGCGAGCCGGCCAGCCGCGTCACCCTGATCTACGGCAATCGCAGCATGGCGCGCACCATGTTCCTCGAGGAGACGCTGGCGCTC
>JBEKVP010000302.1:0-4081 GCA_049513935.1 Steroidobacteraceae bacterium | reverse complement strand
CACCCATGATCAAGCTCGCCTCGCCCGCCGTCGTCAACATCGCGACCCGCGGCACCTTGACCGAGCGTGTGCCGCGCAATCCGCTGCTGGAGGATCCTTTCTTTCGCCGCTTCTTCAACGCGCCGCGCGAGCCCGCGGTACGCCATCGAAAATTTCAGAGCGCCGGCTCCGGCGTGATCGTCGATGCGCGCAAAGGCTACATCGTCACGAATCGCCACGTGATCGAGAACGCGAGCGAGATCACCGTGACGCTCCTCGACAATCGCCATTTCACCGCCACGGTGGTCGGAAGCGACGCGGGTACGGACATCGCGGTACTGAAGGCGCAGGAGCCGCATCTCACCGAGATGCCGCTCGGCGACTCCTCGCGACTCGAGGTCGGCGACTGGGTGGTTGCGATCGGTAATCCCTTCGGCCTGCAGCACACCGTCACCGTCGGCATCGTGAGCGCGCTCGGGCGCACCGGCATCAATCCGCACGGCTATGAGGACTTCATTCAAACCGACGCCTCGATCAATCCGGGCAACTCGGGCGGCGCGCTCGTGAATACCCAGGGCGAGCTGATCGGCATCAACTCCGCGATCCTCTCCTCCGAGAACGGCGGCAACATCGGCATCGGGTTCGCGATCCCGGTGAACATGGTCAAAGCCGTCATGCAGCAGCTCATCACCTACGGGGCGGTCAAGCGCGGCGCCCTCGGGATCAAGCTCGGCGATGTGAGCGCCGAGGAGGCGGAATCGAAGGGCCTCGGCAATTCCCGCGGCGTGCGGGTCGCCGAAGTGGCGCGAGGCTCTCCCGCCGAGCACGCCGGCATCAAGGCGGGCGACATCGTGGTCTCCATCAACGGCGTTGCGCTCGAGAGCGCGGCGCAGCTTCGCAACGCGATTGCGCTCTTGCGCGTGGGCCAGACGGCCGAGCTTCGTGTGCTGCACAGAGGCAGCCTCCGCTCGGTATCGGTGTCGATCACGGGCCGCGAGGGCGCGGAGTGATCCCTGCTGCAAAAGAAGCCCCGGACGAGCTTCGCGGGGAAGCCCGTCCGGGGGATCTCACATGACATTATTTCCGGCGCCTCTCGGCCTGGCGATTGAACCTCATGGCAGTTCAGGCTTGGACGAGAACGGCCCCGTTACGAAACCGACCACTTGCGTCAGGTCCATGTCATGGGTATGCGGGTCGTTGAACACGCCGATCTCCGCAAATTTCCCGGCCGGCAGGCTCTTGACCTCGCCGAGATCGCCGGCAATCACGTTGCCGTCGCCCGACTTGATCTCGGTACCGCGGGGGCCGCGATCCGCCCAGGCGCATTCGCCGGGCCCGGGAGGCGCAGCGCCCGCCCCCTTGCTCGCCCACTTGAACGGGGTCGACCCCGATTTGGTGTCGAGCGGACCTTGGCAGTAGAGCGGGAACACATCGGCCTGCGCGAGCGCATAGATAAGGGCATGCTGGGGTGAGCCGAGACCCGTAACGAGATCGTAGCCCTGCCCGGCGCAGTAGTCGTTATCGCCCTGAGTGCCCGGCGCGCAGCCCGACACGACGTCGTGGAAATCCTTGTCATAGGCGCTTGTTGTCGCGATCTTGTAGAGCTCAGGGTTCGCGAAGCCGACGCTCGGTGAGCCGTAGGTCGCGGCAAGCTGGTTCGCGAGGGCCATATAGCCCGCCCACAGCGGAGTGGCCTCGCTGGTGCCGCCGGTGAAGCCGTCCGCGCCCTTGAAGATGATGGTTCCTTGCGCAGCCTGCGCGCTCACATCCGGCACGTTCCGATGAGTCGAGGACGCCCCGTTATGGCCGGCAACGCTCAACTGATAAGAAGGGATCGAGACCGAGGCTTCGATGCCGCCGGAGCTGCCCCCCCAGGCCGTCTCGAGCGTGCCGTAAGAAGCCCCGCCCCCGCTCATATCGAGGCTCGTGCCTCCCACGATAGTGATCGACGGAAACTGACGGCAATCGAGCTGGTTATAGACGTACTTCGGGAATACGCCGGTGGGATACGAGCCGCTGTCTCCGGACGCCTGGAAGAAGGATTGCCCCTGGGTGCCGAGCTGGCGCATCAACTTGACGTCGGTCTTCGTCCCGTTGTACCAGAACCAAGACGAGCTCAACTGCTTGATGTCCGGGCGATCGGTCATGTTGGTGAGAATCGTGGTCTCGTTGCCGAGGAACACCACCACCTGCGCCGCAGGCGCCATGGCGAGCGCGGACTCGATATCCAGCGTGCCCTCGCCGCCCGGCTTGGTCGCGGTATGCGCCGGCACTTCCTCGACGGGCAGGAACGACTGTCCCGTCGATTTCGCGTAGCTGTCGACGTCGCTCTGCGCGAAGCCGTCCAGCATGAAGATACCGATCTTCTGCCCTGCCCCGGTCAGAGTCATGCCGGGCGCATAGGCATTGCGGAAGTCCGTCCCCCAGTAAGTTCCGCCCGGTCCGGAGCCGCCCGCACTCTGCGGCGGGACGAAATCCTCGAGCCCGGCGATGTGCTCAACCGGCACGGCGAGATCGATCGAAGGCTCGGCGTCGGGCGCGAAGAACTGCGTTCCGTCGCTCCGCAACCGGTAGTTCAGGTGAATGTTGAGCGCCTTCTCGATGTCGGCGACCGCTCCCGTCATGTCGGCGACGAAGCGGTTCTGGTGCCGCGTGACGCTGAGGTTGTGCGCGCTTCCCCAATCGATGAGCGCCTGGTAATCGGCCGGCGCCGCGCCGAACAAGTCCCCGAACTGCTCGGGGGTCAGATACTTGCGGTACGACGGGCTCGCGGGATCCGCAATCTGCTCGGCAGTCTCGACGAGCGCGGCTTCATTTTTCATCACGAGGCCGACAGTGATGGTGAGCTCCGTGTCCGACGGGACGCGGCCCACGAGCGGGGTCTGCAACATGTCCGGCGACACATGGCCGGTCAATTGCTGACGCGCGCCGGCGGGTGGCGAGGGCAGTGCGTTCGCGGAGCCGAGCTGCGGCGCATCGGGCGCGGGCGCCTCGGCGGTTGCCGCCTGACTGGCCGCGATGCCGGCGAGCGCCAAGGCGCTAACGAGGCGGCGGAGCTTGAGTTTCGAGTCCTTGCTATACATGACGATTCTCCTGAAGTTGAGTGTGGGAATACAAAAAAGGTCCTGGTCCGAATTGCGCACGGAGCGCTCAGTCAGAGATGCGCGAACGGCGAGCGAATCGCCTCATGGAGGTTGGCGTGCGGCCGCGTTGAAAGGCGGCATAAGGCGGAGACGATAGTGAGGCCGCACTCCGGGAGCGCGGCGCGGGCGAGTCCCGCTCGGCGCCGCCGCGTGCGATGATCTGGTCCTTGAGCAGTGACGGCTTCTCAGCGCAAACGCCAACTGTTCGGTCTCCGTGTGCAATTTGTCATTAAATAGGTTGTCATGAGTCGATTGATCACTTCGGCGCGCCTGCAACTCTCGATTCTCGCGATCTGGATCCTGATCGGCGCCGCCGCGCTGCCGATGGCGTTGAAGGTGAACGACGAGCTCGAGGCTCAGGCGCGCCTCAAGGACAGCGAGTCGGCCCGCGTCGAGACCACCCTCAAGGAGCGCTTCGAGTCGCCGTTCACGAGGATCGCGCTGCTGCGGATGGCATCGGTGCCCTCGCCGCGGACACCCGAAGGGCACGAGGTCTTGAAGCGCGTGACGGATGCGCTCGAATCGACGCCCGGCGTCAAGGGCGTGATTTCGTATCTCGATCGCGAGGACACGCTCTTCGTCGGGAAGGACGAGAGCTCGATTCTGATCGTCGGCCTGGACGCGTACCAGCCTTCAGGCGATGCGCTGATGAGCGAGGTGCGCAAAACCACGGACGCCCTGCGCTCGGAGCTCGCGCACCGCTATCCGAGCGTCAGTTTCGGCTGGACGGGCGAGGCGGCGGTGAATGCCGACATGCGGCGCTTGAGCGCGCGCGAGACGCGCGCGGCGGAGCTTCGGGCATTGCCGATCACGCTGGTACTGCTGCTCGTCGCCTTTCGGAGCCTGGTCTCGGCGCTCTTGCCCGTGCTGTGCGGCGCGCTCACTATCCTCATCTCGCTCGGATTCATCGCAGCCGTGAACCGGATCTGGCCCGCCTCCATCGTCGTCGTCAGCATCGC
>JBEKVP010000301.1:0-4091 GCA_049513935.1 Steroidobacteraceae bacterium | reverse complement strand
CCGTTGGGCCGGGCGTACGTCGGAAGGTTCAGCGACGGCGAGGTGAACGTCGAGTTGATGGAGAACGTGCGCGGGCGCGATGTGTTCATCGTTCAGCCCACCTGTCCGCCGTCGAACGACAATCTGATGGAGCTCTTGCTCATGACGGATGCCTGCCGGCGGGCATCGGCGAAGCGCATCACCGCAGTGGTGCCGTACTTCGGGTACGCGCGGCAGGACCGGCGGCCGCGCGCGACGCGCGTGGCGATCGCCGCCAAGCTCGTCGCGAACATGATCGCGAGCGCCGGCGTCGACCGGCTGCTGACCGTCGATTTGCACGCGGATCAGATCCAGGGATTTTTCGACATACCGGTCGACAACGTATACGCCTCGCCGGTGCTTCTGGGCGATGCCTGGAAGCAGAAGCACGACAACATGATCGTGGTATCTCCCGACGTCGGAGGGGTGGTGCGGGCGCGCGCCCTTGCGAAGCGGCTGGACGATGCCGAGCTCGCCATCATCGACAAGCGGCGGCCGAGGCCGAACGAGTCGAAGGTGATGAACATCATCGGCGAGGTCGAAGGCAAGTCGTGCGTGTTGATCGACGACATGGTGGATACCGCGGGCACCTTGTGCCAAGCGGCGCAGGCGCTCAAGGATGAGGGCGCGAGCCGGGTGGTGGCCTACATCACCCACGCCGTGCTGTCGGGCGCCGCGATCGAGCGCATCGCGAAATCGGTATTGGACGAATTGGTGGTGACCGACACGATTCCGCTGTCCGATGCGGGCCGGGCGTGCAAACGCATCCGGCAGCTTACGGTGGCGGGGCTCTTGGCGGAAACCATCCGACGCATCAGCGATGAGGAGTCGGTGAGCTCGCTGTACGTGGATTGAATGGGCGGCGCCTCCGCGACTGGTCGCGGCGCGGAGCGCTTTAGTTTGTGATGTAACTGGAGAAGACTATGAAGACCTCTTTTGAGCTCGTGGCGGAATTCCGCGAGACGCATGGCAAAGGTGCGAGCCGCCGCCTGCGTCACGAAGGAAAAGTGCCGGCAATTTTGTACGGTGGTCACCTCGAAGCACGCGCGTTGGTTCTGAGTCATCAGAAGCTCGCGATCATGCTGGAGAACGAACGCTTCTACTCGACCATCCTCAACCTGCGGGTCGGCGATCAGACGCAGGCCGCGATCTTGAAGGACGTGCAGCGCCATCCGTTCAAGAACGCCATCCTGCACATCGACTTTCAACGGGTCGAGGACAACGAGAAAATCCGCATCAGCATTCCTCTGCATTTCAAGGGCGCGGCGGTTTCGCCGGGCGTCAAATCGCAGGGCGGCATCGTCTCGCACATGCGCAACGACGTCGTGGTGTCGTGCTTGCCGAAGGATTTGCCGGAATTCATCGAGGTCGATATCTCGGGGCTGTCCTTGAACGAGAGTATCCATCTGTCGCAGTTGAAGATCCCGGAGGGCGTGCAGCTCGTGGATCTCGCGAAGGAGGACTCGGCGGTGGTGGCGATTCATAGCCCGCGTGCGGAAGAGCCGGAGCCGACGGCAGTCGCGGCCGAGGGCGCCGCAGCGCCGGCGGCGGAGGGTGCCGCGGCAGCGGCGCCCGCGGCGGCCGCAGCGGCGGCGGGCGATGCGGCCAAGAAGGCCGAACCTGCGAAGGCCGATGCGAAGAAGGAGCCGGCCAAGAAGGACGCAAAGAAATAACTGCTCGAAGGCCGTTGCGAGGGGGGCCGCCGGCGAACGGCGGCCCTCGTATCACTTCTCTTTCTTCGGCTTTTTGGCGGGTTGGGTGCATCCACGATGGCTGGATTACCGTTGCGCATCATCGTCGGTCTCGGCAATCCGGGACCTGAACACCAGGTCACCCGCCACAACGCGGGTTTCTGGTTCGTGGACCTGCTCGCCCGGCGTCATGGCGCGGAGTTCCGCGATTATCGGAAGTATTCCGGCGAGGCTGCGCGCATCAACATCAGCGGGCAGGACCTCGTGCTCCTGAAGCCGACCACGTACATGAATCGCAGCGGTTTGGCCGTGCGTCAGGTGTGCGATTTCTACAAGGTCGCCGCGGACGAAGTGCTGGTGGCACATGACGAGCTCGACCTGCCGGTCGGCACCGTGCGCCTGAAGCACGGCGGGGGCCACGGCGGCCACAACGGCTTGCGCGATACCATCGCGCACATCGGCGAGATGTTCTGGCGCCTGCGCTTGGGCGTAGGCCACCCCGGCAACAAGGCCGACGTGATCGACTACGTATTGACCCGCGCGCCGCGCGCCGAGGAAGATCTGATCTTTGACGCGGTGAATATGGCGGCGGATTCGATGCCCCTCCTCATCGAGCAGGGCGCCGAGCGGGCGATGACCAAACTCCACAGCCGGGCGGGAGCCAAGATCTAATGTCCATCCGCTGCGGTATCGTCGGATTGCCGAACGTCGGCAAATCGACGCTGTTCAACGCGATCACCCGCGCGCAGATCGCCGCGGAAAACTATCCCTTTTGCACGATCGATCCGAACGTCGGCGTGGTGCCGGTACCCGATGCCCGCCTGCAGAAGCTTGCCGACGTCGTCCACCCCGAGCGCATCCTGCCCACCACGGTCGAGTTCGTCGACATCGCGGGCCTGGTCGCGGGTGCATCGAAGGGCGAGGGCCTCGGCAACAAGTTTCTCTCGCACATTCGCGAGGTGGACGCGATCGCGCACGTGGTGCGGTGTTTCGAGAACGACGACATCATCCACGTCGCCGGCAAGATCGATCCCGCCGGCGACATCGAGGTGATCAACACGGAGCTCGCGCTCGCGGATCTCGACAGCGTGGAGCGGGCGCATCAGAAGGCGGTCAAGGCCGCCAAGGCCGCGGATAAGGACGCGGTGAGGTATCGCGACTTGCTTGAGCGCGTGCGTGCGCAGCTGAACAAGGCGCAGCCGGTTCGCTCGCTGGGCCTCGACGCGAACGACCGGTTGCTGCTGCGCGACCTGCACCTGCTCACCGACAAACCGGTGATGTATGTCGCGAACGTCGACGAGTCGGGGTTCACCGACAATCCGCATCTCGACCGCGTGCGCGAGATCGCCAAGACGGAAGGGGCGGTGGTCGTACCGGTGTGCGCGGCGATCGAGGCCGAGATCTCGCAGCTCGACGAAGCGGATCGCGCCGAGTTCTTGAAGGAGCTGAAGCTCGACGAGCCGGGATTGAATCGCGTGATCCGCGCCGGTTACGCGCTGCTCGGACTGCAGACCTATTTCACCGCGGGACCCAAGGAAGTGCGCGCGTGGACGGTGCGCAAGGGCTCGACCGCCCCGCAAGCGGCGGGCGTGATTCACACCGACTTCGAGCATGGCTTCATACGCGCGGAAGTCATTTCGTATGACGATTTCATCGCCTACAAAGGCGAGGCGGGGGCGAAAGAAGCCGGGAAACTGAAACTTGAAGGCAAAGAGTACCTCGTGCGCGAGGGCGACGTCATGCACTTCAGGTTCAACGTCTAATCAAGGGGAAACGCGCGTGGCCGAAGAGGCAGTGATTCCGCACAATGCATTGGTTCTGGTGGGCGACGGGCGCAGGGCGCTGTTCATGCGCAACGTGGGGCAGCCGCTTCGAGTGAAGCTCGAGATCGAACGGACTGGCATCACCTGGAGGAAAGCCGCTTTGTGCATGCCGTGGCGCAGGCGATCTCGCGAGCGGCGCTCACCGAGCCGACCCTGCAGGTCGTCGCGGTGATGCCGCCGAAGGCGCTCGGGACTTTTCGCGAGGGATTGAGCGCGGCCGTGCGCAAGCACGTCGTGGCGGAGATTCACAAGGACCTGGCGGGATTCGCGCCGCGGGACATCGAGCGGCATCTGCAGGCGGGGAGTCAACCGCTATAAGTGCCTCTGGAGCAGCGCGGCCGGCGCTGCGCGAGCGCACCGAGCCCACCGGCGCCACCGTGCGAGTGCGCCGCCGGGCGTAACTCATTGATTTTGATGAGGCGAGGCGCAAAATCGGCTTGACAGCGAGAAGCAGGCTCCGGAGAATCCGGCGCTCCCTGTGGTGAGGTAGCTCAGCTGGTTAGAGCGTGGCACTCATAATGCCGAGGTCGAGGGTTCGAGTCCCTCTCTCACCACCATA
>JBEKVP010000300.1:0-4096 GCA_049513935.1 Steroidobacteraceae bacterium | reverse complement strand
CAAGATCAACGTACTCGCCATGTACCAGCGGATCACCATGGGCGATTACAACGAGTACGATCTGCCGCCCGGCATTCCCGACGAGCACTTTCAGCCGTTCAACCTGTTCGAGCCCTTCTTCGACGAGTTCCGCCTCTACGGGCTCACGGTGAACTACGACCTCTCCTTCGCAGAGCTCACGAGCGCGACCGCCTACTACTCGCGCGGGGAGAGCCAGACTTCGGACGTGTCCGAGGCACTTTGGAGCGTCGCCGGCCTGTTCGGCACGAGCCTCCCGACTTTCTACCCGATCCCGTTCAACGAGACCGACTCGACCCGCCAGTGGAGCGAGGAACTGCGCCTGGCCTCGACGGGGAACGGCCCTTTGCAGTGGATCGGGGGCTTGTACTTCGCGAACTTCGAGTCGATCTTCACCGAGTACAACGCCTCGGTGCCGCTCGCGTTCATTTCGGTGGGGGGTGCGGCGGCGAACCCCTTGGGGATCATCTACCAGGCGCACAACCCCTATCACGTCAAGTCGTATGCCGCGTTCGGCGAGGGGACCTGGGCGTTCACCGACGAGCTCAAGCTCACCGCGGGCCTCAGGTACTACAAGTACGACAGCCGCGCGGACTTGGAGACCTCGGGCTTCGCGACCGATTCGGGGAACGCGGGGATGACGTTCAACAGCTTCACACAGTCGAACAGCGGCGTGAACCCGAAGGCGACACTTTCGTACGAGCCCACCAAGGATCTCACGGTCTACGGCACCGTTGCGCGCGGGTTCCGGCCCGGCGGCATCAACCAGCAGATTCCCTCCTCGATCTGCAGCGCCTACCAGGAGACCTACGGACCCGACAACATCTGGAACTACGAGGTGGGCGAGAAGGCGCGGATGCTCGACCGGCGGCTGATCGTGAATGCGGACTTTTTCTACATCCGCTGGAACGACGTGCAACAGATCATCAATCAGTCCTGCGGCTATCCGCTCACCGTGAACGCAGGCCGGGCGGCCTCCTATGGTCCGGAGCTCGAGATCCAGGCGCTGCTCAGCGAGGAGTGGACCTTGACCTTCAGCGGCACCTACACGCACGCGACGATCACGTCGGCGAATCCTGCGGCGACGGCGGCCGATCCGGCCATCGCACCCGGGCTCGCTATCTTGAACGTGCCGAAATACACCGAAACCACCTCGCTCACCTACACCACTCCGATCAGCGCCACCTACAAGTTCACGGGCCGCATCGACAACTCCTACGTGGGTCAGGAGACCGACATTGATTTCTACTACGGGACGCTGCCGGCGTATGACCTGGTGAATTTGCGGCTGGGCGTGAGCGACGATCGGCTCTCAGCCTTCGTGTTTGCCGATAACCTCACCAACAAGCATGCGGAGCTCGGCATCAACACGACGGGCTTCTCGTGGACCATCCCCTCGCTCATCCGCGTGGTGACGAATCAGCCGCGCACCGTGGGGCTGGATCTGCGCTATAAATTTTGAGTGCGACGCGCTAGAGCGCAGAGACTCCCGCGAGCTCCGTGAGGCTCTGCGCGCGGGTGAGCGCGATGAACTCGCGGATGTAAGCAGCCTCGGCGCCGGCGTGAGTGGTGGCGGCGTATAGCTCGCAGCGCAGGCCGCCCGGCCCGATGGGGCGCGAGACGACATAGCCGCGCTCGATGTAGTTGCCGACGGTCCATGAGGGCAGCGCCGCGATGCCGCGCCCGCTCGCCACGAGCTGCAAGATCGCGACCGTGAGCTCCGCCGTGCGCCGTTTGGGATTGACTCCGGCGGGGATCAGACAATGCTTCATCACATCGAGCATCTCGTCGGGCACGGGATAGGTGATGAGCGTCTCCTCCGCGAAGTCCGCCGCCTCGAGCCAACTCTTCGCGGCGAGCCGGTGCCGCGGACTCATGAGGGCGACGCTCGCGTAGCGAAACAGCGGGCTGAAGGTGATGTGCGGGTGCGGCTGCTGCTCATCATGGATGACGGCAAGCTCCGCCTCGCCGCGCTCGAGCAAGGGCAGCGGGTCGACCACGAAGCCGGAAATGATGTCGAGCTCCACCTCGGGCCAGAGCGACCGATACGAATCCATCGCCGGCATCAGCCAATCGAAGCAGTTGTGGCACTGCACCGCAATGCGCAGCGGGCCAGCGTGGCCCTGGGCGAGGCGCGCCACATCGCGGGCCGCCTCGGCGACCAGAGGCAGGACCGCGCGCGAGAGGGTCAATAACCGCTGGCCGATGGCCGTGAATCGCAGTGGTCGGACGTTCTTCTCGACCACGGCGGCGCCGTAGTAGGCCTCGAGCGCTTTCAGCTGGTGCGACAGCGCGGATTGGGTCAAACAGAGCCGTTCGGCCGCCTTCGACAGGTTTCCGCACTCCGCCAGGGCCACGAGCGTCTCCATGTGCCTGAATTCCAAGGCCGTTGTCGCCATGAGCCGGTTTCATCCTTTCCATGAAGATAATGAGATTGAATCATAACCCAGGCGCTCGCATGCTGCGCAAGAAGGTTCCTTCGAGCTTTGGGGTGAATGTCATGTCGAATACGGTTGCAGTGTCCTTCGAATTCTTTCCGCCGAACGATGAGGCGGCGGCCGCGCATCTGTGGTCCGCGGTGGAGCGCCTGGCGCCGCTGCGGCCACGGTTCGTTTCCGTGACCTACGGCGCTGACGGCTCGACCCGCTCGCGGACCCACGAGTGCGTCATGCGCATGCTGCGCGATACGCAGCTGGTCGTGGCGCCGCACCTCACCTGCGTCGGGGCGCCGCGCGAGGAAATCACCGGCATCGCGCAGGACTACTGGCGCCACGGGGTACGGCACATGGTCGCGCTGCGCGGCGATCCGCCGGAAGGGCGGCCTCACCGGCCGCACCCTGGCGGATATGCCTATGCCTCGGATCTGGTGCGCGGTCTGACCGAGGCTGCGCCGTTCGAGATCTCGGTGGCCGCTTTTCCCGAAGGGCATCCCGAGTCGGGCACGGTGGAAGCCGATCTCGAGAACTTGAAACGCAAGATCGATGCGGGGGCGCGGCGCGCGATCACGCAGTTTTTCTTCGATACGGACCTGTTCCTGCGCTATCGGGATCGATGCGCGGCGCGCGGCATCGCCGCCCCGATCGTGCCGGGGATCTTGCCGATCACCCGCTTTCCGCAGCTGTTGCGCTTTGCCGCGCGTTGCGGCGCCTCGATCCCGGAATGGTTGCGCGGTCGATTCGAGGGACTCGACGACGATCCGGAGACGCGCCGCATGATCGCCGCCCACGTGGCGATCGAGCAGGTCCAGCGCCTGCGCCAGCACGGGGTCGAGGAGTTCCATTTCTATACGTTGAATCGAGCCGAGCTCACTTATGCGATCTGTCATGCGCTCGGGCTTCGTCCGCAGACGCTGCGCCAGGCGCAGGTCGCGTGATATGAACAGCTTTCCGATCATCGACCGGGGGAACGCCCTGCTCGCGCTGCTCGAGCAACGGATCGTGGTGCTCGACGGCGCGATGGGCACCATGATTCAGAACCGGGCCTTGTGCGAGGCCGATTTTCGCGGCGACCGTTTCGCGGACTGGCCGAAGGATCTGCGCGGCAACAACGACCTGTTGACGCTCACACAGCCCCATCTCGTCGCAGCCATCCACCGCGAGTATCTCGAGGCCGGGGCCGACGTGATCACGACGAACACCTTCAATTCAAGCGCAATCTCGCAGGCGGACTACGGCCTGCAGGGGCTCATCGGCGAGCTCAATCTCGCTGCCGCGCGGCTCGCGCGGCAGGCGGCCGACGAGGTCGCGCGCGCGACCGGCCGGCAGTGCTTCGTCGCCGGGGCGCTCGGACCCACGAGCCGCACGGCCTCGCTCTCGCCCGATGTGAACGATCCGGGATTTCGCAACGTCGACTTCGACCAGCTGGTGGCGAGCTATGCCGAGGCCGCGCGCGCGCTGATCGAGGGCGGCGCCGACGCCATCCTGGTCGAGACCATCTTCGACACGCTGAATGCGAAGGCCGCGCTGTACGCGGTGCGCGAGGCGCTCGACGCCCGAAGCGTCGATTTGCCGATCATCATCTCCGGCACGATCACCGACGCATCCGGCAGGACGCTGTCCGGCCAGACGCTGGAGGCGTT
>JBEKVP010000299.1:0-4099 GCA_049513935.1 Steroidobacteraceae bacterium | reverse complement strand
CAGCGTCGGCGATTACTGGGGCCGCTACTACAATGGCCGCGCCTGGTACGCTCGGCGCAACTACTGGATGCATCGCCCGCCGCCGCCGCGACGTCCGCGGCCGCCGCCACGGCCGAACCCACCGCCACGACCGAACCCGCCGCCGCGGCCGAACCCGCCGCGTCCACCCCGGCCGCCGGTGGTGAGACCTGACCCGGGTAAACCCAATCCTCCCGGCGATGGGCGCCCATCCCGACCGCGACCGCCGGCGGGTCAACCGCCGCGGGGAAAACCCAATCCTCCCGGCAATGATGGTCGCCCGGCGCGGCCCGATAAGCCGGCACCGCCCGCTGCGCGGCCGACGCCGGACAAGCCGCCCCCAGGGTAGCGCTAGATCCACAGCCTCAGCGCGTATCCAGGTCTTATAAATAGTTTGGAGCGGGAAACGAGGCTCGAACTCGCGACCTCAACCTTGGCAAGGTTGCGCTCTACCAACTGAGCTATTCCCGCCCTTGAGCAGACCGGCAATTGTAGGGCCGTACCGTCCGGAGTCAAGCCGCGGCGCGTGCGCGGGCCCACGCCGTTTTCGCGGCGCGCTAGAGCTCCGCGCTCCCGCGCAGCTCGGGCCAAGCGATCCGCAGGTACAGGATCATCGACCAGAGCGTGAGCACGGCGGCGATGCCGGTGAGGATGAGGCCGAGCTTGTAGATCGGCAGGCCGAACAGGTTCTGCCGGAACAGCAGGAACGAGAGGCCGACGATCTGCATGATGGTCTTGTATTTACCCCAGATCGAGACCTTGATGCGGCCGGTGGCGCCGATCTCGGCCATCCACTCGCGCAGTGCCGAGACCGCGATCTCCCGCCCGATGATGACCGTGGCCACGATCACCAGAAGCCAACGCGGGTCGCGGCTCACGATCAATACGAGCGCCGCCGCCACGATCAATTTATCCGCGACCGGATCGAGGAAGGCGCCGAGGCGCGAGGTCTGTCCCCAGCGGCGTGCCAAATAGCCGTCCAGCGAATCGGTGATGCCGGCGAGCGCAAACGCGGCGCAAGTCGCGGGGTCCTTCCACGAGTAAGGCAGATAAAAAAGCGCGAATATCGCCGGAATCATGAGAATCCGCAGCCACGTCAGCGCGTTCGGCAAGCGCAGATACCATTGGCTGCTATTTTCCGGGGTGGAGATGCTCATAGATCACTTCGGCCAGTTCGCGCCCCAGTCCCCGAATCTGCACAAAATCCTCCACTCCGGCACGCAAGATCCCCTGCAAGCCGCCGAATTGCTTCAGCAGCTCGCGTCGCTTGACCGGACCCAAGCCCGGAATGGTTTCGAGTATAGACTGGCTATGGCGCTTCGCGCGTTTGCGACGGTGTCCGGTAATGGCGAAACGATGCGCCTCATCGCGCACCCGCTGGATCAGGTGCAGCGCGGCCGAGTCCGGCGCCAGGATCGTCGGAGTATCCCGGCCCAATGTAAAGAGCTGCTCCTGACCCGGGCGGCGGTCGGCGCCCTTGGCGACGCCGATGAGCGCGACGCCCGCGACGCCCAGCTCATCGAGCACTTTCGCGGCCTCGGCGAGCTGCCCCTTGCCCCCGTCGATCAACAGCACGTCCGGAGCGGCGATCTCGCCGTCGCGCACGCGCTTGTAGCGCCGCGTGAGCGCCTGGTACATCGCCGCGTAGTCGTCGCCCGGCTGGATGCCGCTGATGTTGAAGCGGCGATATTCGCCCTTGATCGGACCTTCGACGCCGAACACCACGCATGAGGCCACCGTGTCGGTGCCGCCCGTGTGGCTGATGTCGAAGCATTCGATGCGCCGCGGCGCCTCGTCGAGGTCGAAAGCCTCGCGCAGCTCCTCGAGACTCGACTCGATGCTGCCGCGGGCGAGCGCACGCATCTTGAGCGCCTGCTCGGCGTTGGCGTGCATCATCTCGAGCCAGCGCGCGCGGATGCCGCGGACCTGTGAGGTGATGCGGACCTTGTGGCCGGCGCGCTCGCCGAGCGTCGCCTCCAACTCCGGCATCTCGTCGAAATCGCGCTCGACGATGATCTCGGCGGGCGATTCGCGCTCGAGGTAGTACTGCGTGACGAACGCCGACAGCACTTCAGGTAGTTCGGCGAGCGGCGCCTTCGGAAAGAAGGTGGTGCTGCCGAGGCTCCGCCCTCCGCGCACGAACATGAGCGCGATGCAGTAATCGCCGCTGCCCGCCGCGATCGCGATCACGTCGGCGTCGTGCTCGATATCCGCGGTGACGAACTGTTGCGCCTGAATCGCCTTCAGGTGCTTGATCTGGTCGCGGACCCGCGCGGCTTCCTCGAAGTTGAGCTCCCCGGCGGCCGTCTCCATCCGCCGGGCGAGCTCGATCTGCGCCTCGTCGCTCCGCCCCTCGAGCACCTTGATTGCCGCCTGCACGTCGCGCGCGTAGTCTTCTTTACCGATGAGCCCGACGCATGGGGCCGTGCAGCGCTGGATCTGGTACTGCAGACACGGCCGCGAGCGGTTCGCGAAGTAAAGATCGTCGCAATTTCTGATCCGGAACAGTTTCTGCAGCTGCTGCAGGGTCTCGCGCACGGCTCCGGCGCTCGGATACGGACCGAAGAATCGTCCGGCCTCCTTGCGCGAGCCGCGGTAGAAGTTCAGCCGCGGAAAGTCGTGCGCCGTCTCGAGGTGCACGTACGGGAAGCTCTTGTCATCGCGCAGCACCACATTGAAGCGCGGACGATGCTTCTTGATGAGATTGAACTCGAGCAGCAGCGCCTCGGTATCGGAGTTGGTGATGGTCACTTCCATGCGCGCGGTCTTCGCGACCAGCGCCAGCACCTTGGGCTGCACGTTGCTCGGCTGAAAATAGGAGCCTACGCGGCTCTTCAGGTTGCGCGCCTTGCCGACGTAGAGAATCGTGCCCTCGGAATCGAGCATGCGGTACACGCCCGGGCGCGCCGGCAAGGCATCGACGTAGGACTTGACGTCGAACTTCGGCGCGGGTGGACCAGGCGCAGCCGCCGGCAGCGCGACGGACCCCTCGCCTTCACGCTGCGCCGATGCGCCGGGCGCCGATGCGCCGGGCGCCGCTGCGCCGGGCGTCGCTGCGCCGCTCATGGCGCCGCCCCGCGGCCGTTCGCGAGCACCGCCGCCCGCTCGATGACGGTCTCGAACATGCCGGCGGTGAGCCGGCGCGTCTGGGTGTTATAGCGGCTGCAGTGATACGAATCGAGCAACACGCGTCCTCCGCTCAAGGCGTGCTCGGCGCCGTGCGCGAAGCGAAACCCGCTCGAGCGCTCTTTCGAGGCGCGCAAGACCGCCACATGCGCGATGGCGCCGAGCGCCAGGATAACGCGCACGTCCCGGCTTTGCTCGAGCTCCGCCTCGAGATACCGGTTGCACACCTTGATCTCGAGCGGCGTGGGTTTGTTTTGCGGCGGCAGACACTTCACGGAGTTCGTGATGCGCGCATCCTTGAGCTCGAGCCCGTCGTCCGCCGCGCTCGAGGCGGGCGCGCTCGCGAGACCGAACTTGAAAAGCGTCGCATAGAGGAGAATTCCCGCATGATCGCCCGTGAAGGGGCGGCCCGTGCGATTCGCGCCGTGCATACCCGGCGCGAGGCCGACGATGAGCAGGCGCGCGTTGCGGTCGCCGAACGGTGGGACCGGCTTGCAGTAGTAGGTCGGCCGCTGCTCCCGCACCAAATCGAGAAAGGCCGCGAGGCGCGGACAGCGCCGGCAACTGGGATCGAACATGCTGCTCATGCTGAGGCCGAGCCGTCCGGCTCGGCCGCGAGGCTGTTATTGCCCTCAAAAACCGGGGCTTCAAAAAACGGGCTACGCGGATCTCCGCGTAGCCCGCCGTCGATCGCGCCTGGACTTTGGACTAACCCGAGCGCAACCCAACCTTTGCCGACGTCCGGGTCGATTCGCCCGACCCGCTGCGCCGCCGACGCTGATCTTGGACCGCAACGGCCCCAAAGATTCCATGCGTTCGGTAAAAATTCTCGCGGTCCGTGCAGTGACCGGACCCCAAAAATGGGGCCCAAAAGACTTGCCGCGCTCGATTATCAAGGGCGGGAAAGGTTTGCGTCGCAGGATAGCACCGGATCCCGCGGAGGCAATGAATGTTT
>JBEKVP010000298.1:0-4102 GCA_049513935.1 Steroidobacteraceae bacterium | reverse complement strand
CGCGGGTTAGACTTCAGCTATGGATCGAAGCCGTCTCGCCGCAACTCTTGCATCCGTGCTGCTCGCCGGCTGCGCCGCGCAGCGCTACGAGCCCGCTCCGCTCGCGCCGGACGCTGCGGCATCGGCGTTCAACGCGCGCTCGCTCGCCGATCCGGGTCTGCGCTCCTTCGAGGAAAGCAGCCTGGGCCGATCGATCGAGGCGTGGCCGCCGGCCGAGTGGGATCGGGCGACACTCTCGCTGGCGGCGCTGTATTTCAACCCGCAGCTCGAGGAGGCGCGGGCGGGCGTAGCGGAATCGCAGGGAGCCCTCAAGACGGCGGGTGCCCGGCCCAACCCCACCTTGTCGGTCACCCCCGGTGTCCCGAGCCCCTATTTGTTGACGCTCGACCTGTCGTTTCCGCTCGAAACCGCGGGCAAGCGCGGGTACCGCATCCAGGCCGCGCGAAATCTCGAGCTCGCCTCGCGGCTCGAGCTTGCACAGACCGCTTGGACGATCCGCAGCGCCGTGCGTGCCGCGCTGCTCGACTATCTCGTGTCCCTGCAGTCGCTCGATCTGTTGCGCTCGGAGGCAGAGGTGCGGGAAAGGCAGGTCAGGATCCTGGAACAGATGTTCTCGGCCGGCGAGTCCCGCCGGTTGGAAGTCGACGCGGCGCGCGGCGAGCTCTCGAGGGCGCACTCGGCGCTGCGCGCGGCGGAGGAAGCAGGCGCGGAGGAGGCCGCCAGGCTCGCCGCGGCGATCGGCGTGCCCGCGGCGGCGCTGCGCGATGCCCGCTTCTCCTGGCCCGACGTCGCCGCGCCGCCGCGGGCCCAATCATTGCCGCTCGCGGAAATTCAGCGCGATGCCGTGCTCAATCGCCTGGATGTCCGAGACTCGCTCGCGCAATACGCGGCAGCCGAAGCAGCGCTGCAGCTCGAGATCGCCAAACAATACCCCGACGTCGACCTCGGTCCGGGTTATACCTACGAGGAGGGCCACAGCTATTTCACCGTCGGCCTCTCCGCCGCGATTCCGCTGTTCGATCGAAACCAAGGGCCGATCGCGGAAGCCGAGGCCCGCCGGCGCAAGGCCGCCGCGCAGTTCGTCGAAACCCAATCGCAGGCGATCTCGCGGAGCGAGCGGGCGCTCGCCGTCTATACGGTTGCGCTCGAGGGATTGGCGGAGGCTCGGCGCCTGGCGAGTATCGAGGAGCGCCGGCGCGAGGCGACGCGTCAGTCGGTGCGCGCGGGCGAGCAGGATAGCCTCGATCTCGCCGAGGCGGAGATTCAGTATTCGATCGCGGAGCGGGCGCGGCTCGACGCCGTGGCGCACGCCCAGCGCGCGCTCGGCGAGTTGGAGGAGGCGGTGCAACGCCCGCTTGCGCCGGGGGATGAGCTTCCCGCGGTCAAAGACCTCGACGCGCCGCGCTGAGCGCTCCGCTAATGGGCGAGCGCCCGCACAGCCGCGTCCGATGCGTCGCGCGCTCAGTATTCGTGATAGAGCGCGATGCCGTCGATGGCCCCGCCGGCACCGTAACGCACCGTGAAGAAGTCGACCATCTCACGCGTCTCGACGCGGTAGATGCGCTCGAGCGCGCCTGACGCTTCGCGCTCTTCGGCAAACACCGTCCCGCCGGCGGCTCCAGTCGCGCGCAGGTCGCGCGCGAGCGCTCGGCTCCACACCGCCGAAATCTCGTGAGCGCCGGCCGGGGTCAGGCGTGGCGGCTCCGGCGTACCCCGCGCCGCTTTCTCGATGAACGAGCGGAATTCGCGCGTGAGCTCCGGATGCGGGTCGGCCGCCGCGGAACGCACGTGCGCGACCGCGGGATCGAAGTAACCGGCCACGGTGTGGACGATGCGCTGCACTCGGCAGAGCGATAAGTTCGTGAGGGCGATCACGGTGAGATGGCGGTCGTCATAGCGCGCCATGGCCGCCTGGAAGCCTTGCCAGTTGCCGTCATATTCGACGACGCGGTGGCCCCGCAGGGTGTTGATCTCCCAACCGTAGCCGTAGTTGAGGTAGGGGACGCTGCCGTCGTTCAAGGGATCGACGGTCCACATGCGCGCGGTCTCGCGCGCAGTCAAAATGCGCGACGCACCGAGCGCCTCGTCCCAGTGCGCGAGATCGAGGACGGTCGAGTAAAGGCTCCCATCGGCGGTGCGATTGAGTGCGGGGGCCACCCATCCCTGGTTCTGCAGCGCGCCCGAAGGTCCCTTCTCGTAACCCGCTGCGCGATCCGGAATGATGTCGGTGTCGGAAATGATCCGGGTACGCGTCATCCCGAGCGGACGGAACACCCGCTCGGTGAGCAGATCGCCGTAGAAGCCGCCGGCGACGCGATTGACGACGATGCCGAGAAGTACGTACGCGGTGTCGCTGTAGGACGCGTCGGTGCCGGGATCGAAATCGAGCGGCAGCGAACCTGCGAGGCGCACGTACTCCTCGTCCGTATAGTCGTGGTGCAGATCGAGGAGGTCCCGGTCAGGCGGCGTGAGCTGCGGAATCCCGGACTTGTGGCTGAGCATCGTGCGCAGCGTCACCTTCGCCCAGGATGTGGGGATCTCGGGCAGGTATTTCGACAGCGGGTCGTCGAGCTCGAGCCGATGCTCACGGGCCAGCAGCATCACGGCGGTTGCGGTGAATTGCTTGCCGATCGAACCGAGCTGAAACAGCGTGTCGGGCTTCACGTGCACGGGGTGCTCGAGCGTGGCGACCCCGTAGCTCTTGACGTAGACCGGCCGTCCGGCGCGCAGCACGGCGAGCGATAGGCCGGGAATCGCCTGTGCACGCATCTCGGAAGCGATATAGGCGTCCACCGCGGCGCGGCGCGGCGCGGCGTTGCCGGGTTCCGCGGCCATCGTCCGGGGCGCGGCGGCGATCGCGGCGAGCGATACGCAGGCCGCCGCGAATCGAGCGAGGCTCAACTCAAGGCCTCGCGAATTTCCTTGACCACGCCGGAATCCTTCGCGGCATACCCCGGGAGCTTGGTCATGGCGCTCGAGAATTCATCGCTGCGCATGATGGCGAGCAGGCGCTTGACCGACTCGTTTTCCAAAATGTGCTTGCGGCAGACGAAAAAGTAATCCTCGGTCACCAACCTCACGAAGTCGAGATCGAACTGGCGGGCAGCCGCCTCGACGCCGAAGCTCACATCGGCCATGCCGCTCGCGACATACGCGGCCACGGCGGCATGGGTGAATTCGATGCGCTCGTGACCGCTGATCCGCGTCTCGTCGAGACCGTGCTTTTGCAGCAACAGATCGAACAGCCGGCGCGTGCCCGATTCCGGGTCCCGGTTGACGAAGCGGACGTCGCTGTCGAACAGGCGCTCGAGCGAGGTGATGTCCAAGGGATTGCCGCGCTTCACCATCAGCCCCATCTCGCGCGTGACCAATCCGATGACCCGCTGTTCCGCCGGCACGAGCCACTGCTTGAGGTCGGCTACGGCCTTCTTGCGCAACTCGCCCTGCGGAAGATGCATACCCGCTATTTCGCAGGCGCCGCGGGCGAGCGAGACGAGCGAATTCTGATTGGTCACGTAGCGCAGATCGATGCCGAGATGCGGCTCGCGCAGCAGCAGCTCCCGCAGTTTCGACACCGCGAACCCATGGCTCGCATGGATGCGCACGAGGTGCGTGGGCTGCGGCAGAACCTCGTTGATCTCGGACTCGAGCTCCTGCGCCAGATTCTGGAGCTGCGGGCGCAGTCGCGCCTGCAGCCGTTGTCCCGCCCATACGAGCTTCTCGCCGAGCGCGGTGAGTTTCGTGCCGCGGCCCTGCTCTCGCTCTACCAGGGGCGCGCCGAAGAACGCGGCCCATTTCTCGATCAGATTCCAGCAGTGCCGGTACGACATCTGGGCGCGTCCAGCCGCCCGGGTGATCTTGCCGGTGGCGCGGATCTCATTGAGGAAATCCAGCATGACCAGCATCGATTGACCGCTGTCCTCGCGGCGGAAGCGCCACACGGGCTCGATCTCGATGCGAATCCGGCCCGGCTCCGTCTGTAGAGGCTGGCTCATGGGGCAAAGCTCCGTAGGCATGAACTTTATATAAGAATACTAGCTCATATATACGGATGAATGGAAATTGGTGCTTCCGGACATATTTATCAGGCAGTATTCCCGTA
>JBEKVP010000297.1:0-4114 GCA_049513935.1 Steroidobacteraceae bacterium | reverse complement strand
GCGGATGGCGCGCGAGCGCGATCTGCCGCGCGGGTGGATCGTCGACGATGCGGGCATTTTCAAGATCGCGCTTGCCAATCCCGGCACGCGCGCTGCGCTCAGCGCGGCGCTCTCGCCTCCCCGGCCGATGAACGACGGCCTCGCCGAGGGCCTCCTGGAGGCGCTGCGGCGGGCTCCGCCGGAGGAGGCCGCCGATCGAGAGCTCGCCCGGGACTCGCGGCCGACTCCCGAGCAGCGAGCGCTGATCAACCGGCTCGCCGCCGTGGTGGATGCGCGAGCCGCGGATCTCGGCGTGAGCGCGGAGATTCTAGCGCCGCGCGGTGAGCTCAAGGCGCTCGCGATGGGCGAGCGCGAGGTGCCATCGCTCGCCGGTTGGCGGCGCGCGGAGATCGGCGAGCGCTTGCGCGAGGCGCTCGGCTGACCGCTCTGCCCGGTCCTAGGCGCCGACTGCCTGCTGAATGCTCTTGAACACGGTGTCGACGCTCGCGTCGGCATCGACAACGCGCAAGAGCCCCGCGTCCCGGTAGTGCTGGATGAGCGGCTTGGTCTGTGCCTCGAACACCTCGAGCCGCTTGCCGATGACTTCCTCCCGGTCGTCCGGCCGCTGAATCAGGCGATGCTTGCCGCCGCATTTGTCACAGTGCAGCGGGCCTTCTGCCGGAGCCGCGTATATGTTGAATACGCGCCCGCAACCCTCGCAGATGCGCCGCCCCGTCAAACGCTTGAACAGAATGCCGAGGTCCAGATTCAACAGTACCACCGCCTCGAGCGGTTGTTTGAGCTCGGCGAGTAATTTCGTGAGCGCCTCGGCCTGCGCGATGTTGCGCGGAAAACCGTCGAGGATGAAGCCTTTGACCGCGTCGGGCCGCGCCAACCGCTCGCGAATCATGCCGAGCACGATCGCATCGTCCACGAGCTTGCCGGCGTCCATGGCCGCTTTCGCTTTCTTGCCGAGCCCGGTCTCCTTGCTGACCGCCTCGCGCAGCAGGTCGCCCGTCGAAACTTGAGGGACGCCGTAGGCAGCCACCAAGAGCTGCGACTGCGTACCCTTGCCGGATCCCGGCGCGCCCATCAGGACTATTCGCATGATCCTCCACGGTGTGAAAGCGCGCTAACCTACCTTTGGGGAGGTGCTCCGTCAAACCAGGATAAGCCGTGCCTAGGCTGCGGCGATCCGCTATTCTGCGCGCCTTGTGTTCCGCGGTAGGGCTACTTATACCATGCGCACGGCCCCGAAAAACGCGTTCTACGCCCAGTCCGGCGGGGTCTCCGCCGTCATCAACGCCTCGGCGTGCGGGTTGATCGAGACTGCCCGCAAGCACCGCGGCAAGATCGGCAAGGTCTATGCCGGACGGCACGGCATCATCGGCGCGCTCACCGAGGACATGATCGACACTGGCAAGGAGTCCGCCGCGACGATCCGCGCGCTGCGCTACACGCCGGGCGGCGCCTTCGGATCGGCGCGCTACAAGCTCTCAGGGATAGACAAGAACCGGGTTCAGTACGAGCGGCTCATCGAAGTATTCCGCGCGCACGACATCGGTTACTTTTTCTACAACGGCGGCAACGATTCCATGGATACCGCGCACAAGGTGTCCGAGATCGGCGCGCAAATGGGCTACCCCATCACCTGCATTGGGATTCCCAAGACCGTCGACAACGACTTGGCGATCACCGACTGCTGTCCGGGCTTCGGCTCGGCGGCCAAGTACATCGCGGTGTCGACGCGCGAGGCGGCGCTCGACGTCGAATCGATGGCGCGCACCTCGACCAAGGTATTCGTGCTCGAGGTCATGGGCCGTCATGCAGGCTGGATCGCCGCGGCCGGAGGCTTGGCCGGCGAGCGGCCCGGCGATGCGCCGCACATCATCCTGTTCCCGGAGATCACCTTCGACCGCGCGGCGTTCCTCGACAAGGTCAAGGCCTGCGTCGAGCAGCACGGCTTCTGCGTCATCGTGGTCTCGGAAGGGGTGCGCGATGCGGATGGCAAGTTTCTCGCCGAGGCGGGGACCAAAGATGCCTTCGGCCACGCCCAGTTGGGCGGGGTCGGCCCCAAGGTCGCGCAAATGACCCAGGAAGCATTCGGCTACAAGTTCCACTGGGCCGTTGCCGACTACTTGCAGCGCTCGGCGCGCCACATCGCCTCCAAGGTGGATGTCGAACAGGCATACGCGGTGGGCAAAGCGGCGGTGCAGCTCGCCCTCAAGGGCAAGAACGCCATGATGCCCACCATTGTGCGCAAGTCCTCCTCCCCCTACCGCTGGACCATCGGCGAGGCACCGCTCGCAGCGATCGCCAACCAAGAAAAGAAGGTGCCGCGCAATTTCATTACCGAGGACGGTTTCGGCATCACGGCGGCCTGCCGGCGCTACCTGCTGCCGCTCATCGGGGGCGAGGACTACCCGCCCTACCGCCGCGGATTGCCCGCGTATGTCTCGCTCAAGGGCGTCAGCGTGAGGAAGCGCTTGAAGCAGCCCTTTGTGGTATGATGCCGCGCCTCAAATACGAATAAATTCATATTTTTCAATAACATATATCACCGGGACCTTAAGAAATGACCCTCGATAACGCCCTCTATCTGGCCATTGGAGCGGGAATCATCGCGATTTTGTACGGCATCTTTTCGGTGCGCTGGATCCTGGCGCAGCCCGCCGGCAACCCCCGTATGCAGGAGATCGCGGCAGCGATCCAAGCGGGCGCCCGCGCCTACCTCAACCGGCAATACCGCACCATCGCGATCGTAGGGATCATCCTGTTCGTCGCCCTCGGGGTCGGGCTCGGCTGGCCTAGCGCCGGGGGATTCGCCGTGGGCGCGCTTCTCTCCGGGCTCGCCGGATACATCGGCATGAACATCTCGGTGCGCGCCAACGTGCGCACCGCGCAGGCCGCGAACAACGGCATCAACGCCGCGCTCCAGGTCGCATTCCGCGGCGGGGCCATCACCGGCATGCTGGTGGTCGGGTTGGGCATCCTCGGCGTCGCCGGCTACTACCTCGCCATGCTGCACACGCTCGGCGACGCGGAATCGGCGCTGCGCGCGTTGGTCGGCCTCGCGTTCGGCGGCTCGTTGATTTCGATCTTCGCACGTCTCGGCGGCGGCATCTTCACCAAGGGCGCGGACGTCGGCGCCGACCTCGTCGGCAAGGTCGAGGCCGGGATCCCGGAGGACGACCCGCGCAACCCGGCGGTGATCGCGGACAACGTCGGCGACAACGTGGGCGACTGCGCCGGGATGGCGGCCGACTTGTTCGAGACCTACGCGGTGACCCTGGTCGCGACCATGCTGCTCGGCGGGCTGCTGATGAGCGACACGGGAGGGAGCGCGGTGCTCTACCCCCTGTTGCTCGGCGCGATCTCCATCGTCTCATCCATCGTCGGCACCTTCTTTGTCTCCACCAAGGAAGGCGGCAAGATCATGAACGCGCTCTACAAGGGCGTGATCGTGTCCGGCGTCATTTCCGCCATCGCATTTTATTTCGTTTCGCAGAAGATCATGGGCAGCCACGCCACGTCGATGTGGCTGTGCACGCTCGTCGGCCTGGCGCTCACCGCCGCGATGATCGTGATCACCGAGTACTACACCGCGACCGAGTACAAGCCCGTGCAGCATGTCGCGGCCGCTTCGCAGACCGGCCATGCGACCAACATCATCGCGGGTCTCGGCGTCTCGATGAAGGCCTGCGCGCTGCCGGTGATCGCCGTGACCTTGTCCATCTGGGCCTCCTACCGCCTCGAGGGCCTGTACGGCATCGCCATCGCGGCCACGGCGATGCTCTCGATGACCGGGATGATCGTCGCGCTCGATGCCTACGGCCCCATTACCGACAACGCGGGCGGAATCGCCGAGATGGCGGGCCTCGACAAGAAGGTGCGCGACATCACCGACCCGCTGGACGCGGTCGGCAACACCACCAAAGCCGTGACCAAGGGCTACGCCATCGGCTCGGCGGGCCTGGCGGCGCTCGTGCTGTTCGCCGACTACACCCACAAGCTCGAGGAGGTCACGGGACACGCCAGCGCGTTCGACTTGTCGAACCCGGCGGTGATCATCGGCTTGTTCATCGGCGGCCTCGTGCCCTATTTGTTCGCTGCCATGGCGATGGAGGCAGTCGGG
>JBEKVP010000296.1:0-4125 GCA_049513935.1 Steroidobacteraceae bacterium | reverse complement strand
CTCATCCCGATGGCGAGGGCTGTCGGTCTCGGCGTGATGCCCTGGTCGCCGCTCGCGAGCGGCCTCTTGTCCGGAAAGTACGCGAGCGCGGCCGGGGCGAACCCCGACCCCGCCGGCGGGCGCGGCGCCATGCTCGCGGCCTACGGGAGAGTGAACGAACGCACGGTCGCCGTTGCGGATGCGGTTAAACGGACAGCGGATCGGCTCGGCGCGACCTCGGCGCAGGTTGCGCTCGCCTGGACGCTGTCCAACCCCGTCGTCGCCGCGCCGATTGTGGGCGCGCGGACCTTGCGGCAGCTCGGTGACAATCTGGGCTCGCTCGAGGTCGAACTCGCCGAGGAGCATCGTGCCGAGCTCGATTCCGCGAGCCGCATCGAGCTGGGCTTTCCGCACGATTTCCGCAAGTTGGACTTCATCCGCGCGGCATTGACCGGAGGCACTAAACTGCAGCCGCGCGAATAGCAGGTTTCAGGCCTTGAAATCGCGGCATCCTTCGCGAAAGATCTTGGGGGTCATCCCCGTGGCGTGGCGGAATGCCGCGGAGAACGCGGCGGCGCTTTGGAAGCCGCAGCGGTGGGCGATGACCTTGATCAGCAGGTCCCCGCTCGTGAGTTGGTGCTTCGCCCGGTCGATCCGCGCTGCGGCGATGTAGTCGCTCAAGGTCACGCCCACCGTATTCTTGAAGGTTCGAATCAGATGGCGCGGGCTCATCCCGCATTCCGCGGCCAGCTCGGCAATGGTCAGCGGGCGCTCGAGACCGGTTTCGATCCGTTCGCGCAGACGCTTGAGCCGCCAGTGCGCCATCCGTCCTCGCGGCGGTCCATCGGGTCGGCAACGTTCGCGCAAGTGGCGGCCCAATTCGACGATGATCGTCAGAGCCAACGATTCGATCAAAACGTCGTGGGCGAAGCCCGGTGCGCGCACTTCCTCCGCAAGTCGTGCCATCGTTTGGCGTACGCGCGGTGCGCGCACGTCGAAGCATGGCGACAGATCGAGCTCACGTCCGTCGTTTTCGAATAGGCAAAGCGCGCGCTCATGCTCGAATGTCAGGCATAGCAGCCGTTGCTCGCAGGGATCGCTGTGCGCCGCGAACACGCTTCCCTCGGGAATGAACACGATCTGGCCCGGCGGCGGCGTGTAGCGCCGGTCGGTGTAATAGAGGCGCGAGCGGACCGAGCGCGGCATCAGTGAAAAGTCGATGTAATGCGCGTTCGCCTGGAACGTGGCATCACAACTATAGTCCCAGCCAAACCGGCGGATCTCGGCGTTGATCCCGTTGATCGAGGTCGAGTTTTCAACCGCAAAGTGCGATACGGTGAAGGGACGGCACAGGCGGCCGTCCCCGTCCGGGGCGCTCACTGGCATGACTTCGAATTTCCCCCGCTGCTCTCTGCAGCGTATCACGGCGTCGTCAGCGGAGCGAGGCAGGGCGCTCGGCTTACATCAAAAGGCGTCCCCGGCCGCGTAGACGTGCACTCGCGGAACGGCGGCGTGCGGCGGCTGGTCGAGAAGAAAGTGTACGGCGCGGGCGACGTCCTCGGGTTTGAGCGGTCTCACGTAGCTGTCCCAGGCGGGTTGTCCGTGCGCTTTCATGTCATCGAAGATCTCGGTCGCCGTGGTGCCGGGCGCCACGAAGCCGGCGCGCACGCCCGTGCCGACCAGCTCGATGCGTAATGAATCGGTGAACATTTCCAGCGCGCGCTTCAGTCCGCCGTAGACACCCACGCCGGGCGCGACGATGCCGGCGCCAATACTCGACAGGTTGACGATGATTCCCGATCCTTGAGCCTTCATCGCCCGGGCGAACACGTAGGAGGCCCGCACGACGGCGGTGTAGTTGACCGCGATCATGGCCTCGATGGCCTCGAAGTCGACCGCATCGAGCGGAGCGACGCGCAGGATCCCCGCATTATTGACCAAGATATCCACGGCGCCGAATCGCGATTTCGCAAGCTCCAGCAATCTCCCGGCGGTTGCCGAGTCGACGATGTCCGCCGCGAGGGTCGCCACGCTGCCGCCCAGTTCCGCGGCAAGCGCGTCGAGTCGGTCCTGGCGTCGCGCCGAGAGTACGAGTTTTGCTCCGGCGGCGGCCAGGTCGCGCGCAATTGCGGCGCCGATACCCGCCGACGCACCGGTTACGACCGCAACGCGGCCTTGGATGTGGGACATCGTCATTCCTTCCGCACGGTCTCAGCCGCGACCCAACGCATCATACGATGGATCGGCCAACTGCCGTCGTGGGGGAGGCCGCCGAAGCCGCCGCTGTTGACGTGGCCGAGAGCGACGATGCGCTGTGCGCCGGCGCGGGCCAACGCATCGCGCACCGCTGTAATTCGGCTCGCGGGATGGACGCCGACCGATTGGGTCGCGACGGTGACGTATTGCATCGCGGTATGGAGCTCGTCCACTTCGACCACGTTGACGAGCTTGCCGGTGGGATTGAACGCCACGGGCTCGCTCGATCGGATCACCAGGCCGCAGCCGTCGGGGTGGCCGAACAGACGGTAGAGGGGCTCGAGATTGGACAAGGCGTCGAGCTCATCGAGTATCGGTCGCGGCGGAGTCGGTCCCCCGGCACCCGCGCCATAGCGGTGCTGCCGGCCCATCGCAATGACCAGCTGCCCGCAGTAGGCATCGACCTGGTCGCGGGTGCCTTCGACGAACTGGAAGCGCGCGCAGCTGCAGGCGTCCTGGTTGAATGCCACGATGTCGAGGGCGCTGCGCGCCGCGGCGTCCGCGATCGCCGCATCGCTCGCGAAGATCTCACGTCCGATCAGCGAGATGGACACTTTCGGATCGAAGGAGATGATCTCGAATCCCGGAGCGGCGTACTTCATGGCATGGCGGACGGCGGCTTCGCCGCCCCAAACGATCAGCTTGTCGAAGTACTGAGAGCGATAGATATGGTTCTCGATCGAGGCATCTCCGCCGCGCCAATAGGCGGCCGAGAAGGAGCGGGTGGTCGGATGATTGGGGCCGACATCGGCCATGGTCCGCAGCAGCGCCGTCGCCGTGAACAGGTCATTGGACGGCATTTTCAGCAAGTGCACTCCCTTCGAGATCGCGGCTCGCACGATGCTGATGGGCGGCACGATGGGCGCGTTACCGGCCAGGATATGGACCACACGCGGCGGGTAGGCTCGGATGGCGACCCGCGCGCCCCGCACCATCCGATCCTGCCAGCCATCGGCCGCGGTAAGCGAGCCGAGTGCTCCCTCCGCCTCGGCTTCTATGGCCTCGCGCTCGAAGAAGCCCGCGATGTCCCGATAGCAGTTCTCGAGAATGCGCGCTCCGAGACTATTGCAACGCAGGTTCTGCGCCGCCGCCTCGCGCAGGTAGCGGTTGCGGTCGAAGTCGAGTGCCTCGCCCACTGCGACGAGGAAATCGACTATTTCCGCGATCGGTGTTTCGAACGCCGGACCCGGTCCGCTGCGCGGCCAAATGAGCGAATCGAGGTCGATTGCGGGCGTGATCGCCGCACCGGACCCGTCGCTCAAGTGATGCTCCATCCGGCAGTCGATGAGCGTCTCGCCCTTGATCACATGGGGCACCGCTAAGCGCGTGCCGCGTTCGTTGAGCTCGCCAAGCATGGTTGAATGATAGACCCGGGACGGCCGCGAGCGCGGCGTGCAAGCTTCGCGTTACCGGCCATCATGTCGCGGGCACGCCGCGCGGGTGGGCGCACCGAGGGGCTGAGCGCACCGAGGGGCTGAGCGCACCGAGCGGGCTGAGCGCACCGAGCGGGCCGGGCGCACCGGGCATCGCCCGTCGATCGATAGGAGGCAGGGGAGGCAGTTCCGCGCAGAATTGGCTGACTATTATGAGGGGAGCCTTTCATGACGACGATACCCAGCGGATCGGTCACCGAAATTTGTTATGTCACGACTGATTTGCCGGTAGCGGTCCATCGCTGGGCGGAGAGCTTCGGGGCGGGACCGTTCTTCTCGTTGACGATTCCGGCGGAGTTCGGCACTCGTATCTATCGCGGCAGCCCGGCCGACGACAGCTTCTCGGCCGCGCTCGGCTTCTGCGGGGCATCACTCATCGAGTTCGTCCAGCCGCTCGATGAGCGGCCGTCGGTGTTTCGCGAGGTTCTGGAAGAGCGCGGGGATCTTGCGGTTCACC
>JBEKVP010000295.1:0-4127 GCA_049513935.1 Steroidobacteraceae bacterium | reverse complement strand
AGGGCGCCGGCGCCGCGGCCGCTGCCGGCGCTCGACGAGGCGAACATCGGCTCGTCCGGGCAAATCTGCTTGCCCATGATGACGATCTTGTCCCACTCACCGGCGGGTGCGAGCTCGCGCGAGGCGGCAAGCTCTTTCGCCGTCTGCAGGAACGCGTCCTTATTGCCCCAGACGAAATAGATCTCGAGGAGCTTCAGGCGCAGATCGCGCCGGTCGGGCTCGCGCTCCAGGGCGATGCGCACGAGGTCGGCGGCCTGGTCGTACAGGCCGTACGCCATGTGGAAGTCGGCTTCGGCGAGCGGATCGCCCTGATCGAGATTGACCGCGCTCTCGCTCGACATCGTATCTTCGGGCGACGCCGGCTTGAGCTCGCCCGTGTCGCCGAAGCGGCCCGTCTCAGCGGTGAAGTCCGGCACCGCGTGCGGGCCCGACTCCTCGACCACGAACGAGTCGTTGTTGCCCTTGCGCATGGCCGTGAGCTTGGCGGCCGAATCGCGCATGTCGGAGATCTGCGTTTCATCCAGCACCGAGCCCAGGTCGTTGAGCGACCCCGCGGAGGAGCTCTGCTTGCGCCGGCGCCAGGCCACGAACCCGAGCGCCGCGAGGATCAGCGCCAGTACGGCGCCGAGCAGCAGGTAATTCTCCTGCACCCAATCGAGCCAGGAGCCCGAGGCGGCCGCAGGCGGCGTTGCCGGCTTGTTGACTGCTGGTTTCGGCGGAGGCACAGGCGCCACGATGTTCGGCTCGGGCTGCGGCAGCGGGTTGACCGCTGGCGGTGGCGGCGCGGTCGCGGCGGCGGGCGGCTGAGCGGCCGGCGGCTGCGCGACCGGGGGCGGAACTTGCGGTGTCGCGGCGGGGGGCGGCGCGGGCGTCTTCGGCTGAGTCGCGGCGGTCTGCGGGGCCGGCGGAGTTGCCGCCGCGGCGAGCTTGCGCTGCAGCTCGCTCAATTCCTGGTTGCGGATATCGATCACGCGCTTCGATTCCGCAAGCTGCCCCTCGAGATCCTTCACGCGATCTTTGAGCGCCTGCGTCTCGCCGTTGCCGGCGGTGGAGCCAGCGGCCGGGCTCGCCGGCTTGGAGGACTCGGTGCCGCTGCCGCCGGCGGTGGGCGTGACCAGACGCAAGCGGCCGCTCGGCGCCGCGGCGGCGCCGCCGGCGGTGCGCCAGGCGTCCAATTGGCGGTGCACTTCACCGATCGCCTCCTTCTCGTTCTGGGCGGCGATCTGGTCAGCTCCGGGCACGCGCAGCACTGCGCCCTGGCGCAGAATGTTGATGTTGCCGCCGAAGGCCTCGGGGTTCGAGCGGTACAGTGCGATCATGGTCTGATCGATGGTCGCCCGGGTGTCGGCGTGCAAGCTGCGCGCGATCTTGGTGAGCGTGTCGCCTTTGACAACCTGGACCGTCCCAGGAGCGCCCGCGACTTCCGCTGCGGGAGCCGCGGATGTGGCCGGCGAAGGCGCGGCGGCCACGCTGCTCTCGGCGGCACTCGATGCCGGAGCGCTCGTGCCGGGCCGTGACCGCCGATGCCCCTGGGCGGTCGGCGGCGAGGCGGCCGGCGGCGGCGCGGCCGACGGTGCGCTGACGGAGGGCGTCGCTGCGGCACGCGGCATCGCCGCGGCGGGCGGCGTCGCGGCGGTCGTCGGTGCGGTCACCGGCGCCGAAGAGCTTGCGTTCTCACCCGGTGTGTACACCGGTGGGTCGAGCAGCACAGTGTACTCGCGCATCAAACGGCCGCGGGCCCAATTCACCTCCACCAGGAAGGTGACGAACGGCTCGGGAATGGCGTCAGTCGAGCGCACCTGCAAAACGTCCCGTCCGTCCTTGCTCTTAGCGACCTTGAACGTGAGCGTCGATAGGAACGGCGGACGATCGATGCCGTAGCGCGTGAAAGCGTCGCGTGGAGCCAGCGTCGCGCGCAGCGCAGACAATTCCTCGGGAGAGGCCGCAATCAAATCGATCTCGGCGCTCATCGGCTCGTTCAACGCCGAGTTCAGATGGATCTCGCCCAGTCCCAACGCGAAGGACGAGTTCGACCACAGCGAGGACAGCGATAGCAGGCCCGCCAGGATCAGGACGCGCGGCTTCGTCAGTGACATTTCTACTCCCAGAATTCTGCGAGGCGAGTGGGTAAAGTTCATTGTCCGTTAGGAGCTTGGAAGCGAATTTTCACTTGCCTTCACTAGCCTTTGACATAAGGGGAAACTATATCTTACCGGGCACTATTTACCAAAATCTGGGCCACGGAAACTGCGTTATGTGCCGCACATTTCCGAACATTATCGGCAACAACCCAAAAATTTAGAGCCCGATCACGTGTTAAATCGGCCCGCACCCGGCCTACGTATACCCTATCCGGGGCGGTCGCCAATGTGGCCGGCGTCGGGAATTCGGCCGATGAGTCGGTGTCGATCACCGTGATCCCCTTGCCGCGCTGCAGCACCTGCCTCGCGGCCGCGGCGGTGAGCGGGCGCTCGAACAGGGCATGGACCGCGAGCGAGTGCCCGAAGAACACCGGCACGCGCACCGCGGTAGCGTTGATGGCGAGCTGCGGCAGGCCCAAAAGCCGCCGGGTTTCCTCCCACAATCGCCGCTCCTGGCGCGTTGCGCCGTCGGCGTCCAAGGCTTCGACCTGCGGGATCACGTTGAATGCGATCTGCCGCCCGAACGCCCGGCCGCGAGCCGTCTTGCCGCTGAGCATCGCCACCGTTTCGCGCGCGAGCTCATCCATCGCCGCGCGGCCGCTGCCCGAGACCGCCTGATAGGTGGCGACGTCCGCCCGCTCGAGTCCCGCGAGCGCGGCGAGGGGCGCGAGCGCCGTGGCGAGCGCCACGCTCGCGCTGCCCGGCAATGCCACGAGGCCGGTTGTACCGCTGCCTTCGAGCGCGGCTGCGTTGACGTCGGCGGCGACCAGCGGCACGTCCGCGCGCGCGCGGAACACCGGCGAGCCGTCGATCACCCAGGCATGCGCGGCGGCCGCTTGCGCATAGCGCTCGCTCAACGCCGCGCGGCCGCAGAAGAACGCGAGATCCACACGCGAAAAATCGAAGGCCGCGACGTCCGAGCTTGCGAGCGCGCCGCCGCCCTCCTCGTCCGCTACGCGCCGGCCGAGGTCGCGCTCATCGTCGAGCGCATGCAGCTCGCTCGACGGGAACTTGCGCGCGGCGAGCTCCGCGATCAGCGCCTCGCCGATGAGACCCGAGGCGCCCACGACCGCAATGCGCGGCGCAGCCGTTGCGCTCATTTCGAGCCCCGGGCTGGGGCGCCCCCAGTGATCGCCGGCGTCGGGCTCACCACATCCCCGCACTGCGCCCGGAACCTCAAGTAGTGATCCATGAGCACGAGCGCCATCATCGCCTCGGCGATCGGCGTGGCGCGAAATCCCACGCACGGGTCGTGACGGCCGGTCGTGGCGATCTCGCACGCCTTGCCCTCGAGGTCGATGGTATCCCCCGGCACGGTGATGCTCGACGTGGGCTTGAGCGCGAGGCTCACCACGATATCCTGGCCGGAGGAGATCCCCCCGAGCACGCCGCCGGCGTGATTGCTCTTGAAGCCGGCCGGCGTGAGCTCGTCGCGATGCTCGGTGCCGCGCTGTTCCACCGCCTTGAAGCCGGCGCCGATCTCCACGCCTTTGACCGCGTTGATGCCCATCATGGCGCTCGCCAGATCGGCATCGAGCCGCTCGAACACGGGCTCGCCGAGCCCCGGCGGCACGCCCGCGGCGATGACGGTGACACGCGCACCGATCGAGTCGCCCGCCTCGCGCATGCGCCAGATGAAGTCCGTAAGCTCCTGGATACGGGTGGGATCCGGGCAGAAGAAGGGATTCGAGTAAACGCTCTCGAGATCCTTCGGCTCGAGCACCAGCGGGCCCATCTGCGCGAGGTACCCTTGAATGCGCACGCCGAGACGCTCGCGCAGATACTTTCGCGCAACGGCCCCGGCCGCGACCCGCATCACCGTCTCGCGCGCCGACGAGCGCCCGCCGCCGCGATAATCGCGAAATCCGTATTTCTGCTGGTACGTGTAGTCCGCGTGTCCGGGGCGGAAGCGGTCCTTGATCTTCTGGTAGTCGCGCGAGCGCTGGTCCTCGTTTTCGACCAGGAGTCCGATCGGAGTCCCGGTGG
>JBEKVP010000294.1:0-4129 GCA_049513935.1 Steroidobacteraceae bacterium | reverse complement strand
CGGCCCGCCGAGCGCAACTCATCGCGCAGTGCGCGGCGCAGGATCTTGCCCACGTTGGTCTTCGGCAGCTCGCTGCGAAAGTGCACGTGTTTCGGGACCTTGTAGCCGGTGAGATTCGCCCGGCAGTATTCGATCAGCGCTTCCGCCGTGAGCTTGGGGTCTTTCTTCACCACGAACAGCGCGACGGCCTCGCCGGAATTCTCGTCGGGGTGCGCGACCGCGGCGACCTCCAGCACGCCCGGGTGCTCTACGACGACGCTCTCGATCTCGTTCGGATAGACGTTGAACCCCGATACCAGGATCATGTCCTTCTTGCGATCCTCGATGTACACGAAGCCGTTGGCGTCCATGCGCCCGATGTCGCCGGTCCGCAGCCAATCGCCGAACATCACCTTCTCGGTTTCGTCGGGCCGGTTCCAGTAGCCGCGCATGAGCTGAGGTCCGAACACGCAGATCTCGCCCACTTCGTTGGTCGCCATCTCCACGCCCGCGTCGTCGCGGATGGAAATGTCGGTCGAGGGGATGGGCAAACCGATCGATCCGTTGAAATCGACTTGCATGGGGTTGATACACGCCGCCGGCGAGGTCTCGGTCAAGCCCCAAGCCTGCGTGAGGATGTTCCCCGTGACCTGCTTCCAGCGCGCCGCAACCACCGCCTGTACCGCCATACCGCCGCCCAGCGAGATGCGCAACGCGGAGAAGTCCAGCGCGTCGAAGCCCGGCGTGTGCAAGAGAGCGTTGAACAGCGTGTTGACGCCGCTGATGAAAAAGAACTTGTGCTTCTTGAGCTCCCTGACGAACGCGGGGAAGTCGCGCGGGTTGGTGATGAGCACGTTCTTCGCGCCCAGACGCACGAACAAGAGGCAGTTCGCGGTGAGCGAGAAGATGTGATAGAGAGGCAGTGCGGTGATGACGGTGCGCTGCGGCCCGGGCTCGAGCGCCGGCCTGATCCAGGCGCCCGCCTGCAGCACGTTGGCGACCATGTTTCGATGCGTGAGCACCGCGGCCTTCGCGACCCCTGTGGTCCCGCCCGTGTACTGCAGGAACGCGATGTCCTGCGGGCCGAGCGGCACGGTCTCGAGCTTGAGCCCCAACCCCGAGGACAGCGCGCTCTTGAAGGAGATGGCGCCCGGCATGCTCCAGGCCGGGATCTGCTTGCGCACGTACCGCAGGACGATATTCACCACCATGCCGCGCGGCCACCCCAGCAGTTCGCCGACCGTGGTGACGAGCACGTTCTTCAGCCCCGTGCTCGGGAGCACCTGCTGCAGGACGTGGCAGAAATTCTCGACGATGACGATCGCCTTGGCGCCCGAATCCTTGAGCTGATGCTCGAGCTCGCGCGCCGTGTACAAGGGGTTCACGTTCACCACCACCATGCCGGCCCGCAGAATCCCGAGCAGCGCGATTGGATATTGAAGGAGGTTCGGCATCATCAGTGCCACGCGATCGCCGGCGACGAGACCGGACTTGTGCTGCAGCCAGGCGGCGAAGGCGCGGCTCAGCTCGTCGAGCTGCGCGTACGTCAAGATCGCGCCGAAATTGCTGAACGCGGGACGATTGTCGTAGGCGGCGAAGGCTTCCGCGAACATTTCCCGGAGCGAGGGGTATTCATCCGGGTCGATATCGGTCGGAACGCCGGGCGGGTACTGTTTGAGCCAAACTCGATTCACGGCAGTCCTCGTTTTTTGTCCCGCGTGTATAGCACCGGTTCAAGACGCCAGCAACGTCGGTGCCCGACGGAGTATGCTTGGCGCATGATTGCGATGAGATCCTGCCGCGCCTTGCTCCTCGCGGCGACCTTGGGCGCTGCGGGCTGCGTCCACGGGTACGGCGGGTGCCTGTGGACGCAGCCGGTCAAGCACACATTGACGGGCAGCGTTCATTTCCGCTCTTATCCCACGCCGGACGGCATCGATAACGTTCCCGTGCTGGTCCTCGACCGGACCGCGTATCTCTATTCGCCCGCACAAAGCTTCCAGTGCCAGCCGGCCAACGAATTGCAGCTCGTGGGGATTTCGGAATTTCCGCAGAACGTGGTCGAGAATTCCCACGTGAGCGTCGAGGGGAAGCTGTACGGAGCCACGTCGTCCCACGACCATACCCGCTTTCTCATGGACGTGATCACGCTGTTGCCGGACAACAATCCCCGCACCGAAGAGTAAGCGTGCCCGGCACCCCGCCCTCAAGGCGCGGGGTGAGCCGTCGGCTTGAGCAGCGGCTTAAGCGCCGGCCAGACGTTCTCGAGAAGGCGCGGTTGGCCGGCTTCGTTCGGGTGGACGCCGTCCTCTTGCATCAGGGTCGGTGCGAGGGCGATGCCGTTGAGCACAAAAGGCACCAGCGCGAGGTGCTCCTGGTGCGCGACGTCCGCATAGACCCCGCTGAACTGCTCGGTGTATTGCGGCCCATAGTTGGGCGGTATGCGGATGCCGAGGAGCAGAACCTTGGCGCCGGCGGCGGTCGCGAGCTCGGCCATACGCGAGAGATTGGCACGCATCGATGCGATCGGCAGCGCGCGCAGACCGTCGTTTCCGCCGAGCTCCAATATCACGATGCTCGGATGGTGCAGCGAGAGCGCGCGCGGCAGGCGGGTGAGGCCGCCTCCCGTGGTTTCGCCGCTGACGCTGGCGTTGACGACCTCATAAACGTAACCTTCCTGCTTGAGCCTCGCCTGTAGGAGGGCCACCCAACCCTGCTCCACGTGGGGCAACCCGTAGCCGGCACTGATGCTGTCGCCGAACACGAGGATCGTCGGCGTCTCGGCGTAGGCCGGAATCGCCGTCAACCACAACGCCGCCAGGATGAAAAGCTGGTTCAGCTCGCGCATGCAAGATCGAATCGTTCTCGAAGCCAAGAATCTCTCCAAGACCGTGGTGAGTCCGGAAGGCCCGCTCACCATTCTCGCCGATGTGAGCCTCCGTGTGCGAACCGGCGAGACGCTGGCCGTGGTGGGCGCCTCGGGCGCGGGCAAGTCGACGCTGCTCGCGTTGCTGGCCGGCCTCGACACGCCGACCACCGGCTACGTCGCGATCGCCGGCGTCGATATGACGCTCCTCGATGAAGACGGCCGGGCGGAGCTGCGCGGGCGTCACGTCGGCTTCGTTTTCCAATCGTTCCACCTGGTGCCCTCGTTGACGGCGCTGGAGAACGTCATGCTGCCGCTCGAGCTGCGCGCGCGCCGGGACGCGCGCGAGGCGGCGGCGCGCGCGCTCGAGCAGGTCGGGTTGACGCGGCGCGCCGCGCACTATCCCAAGCAGCTCTCCGGAGGCGAACAGCAGCGCGTGGCGATTGCCCGGGCCTTCGTCACCCAGCCGGACGTGCTGTTCGCCGACGAGCCGACCGGCAATCTGGACACCCATACCGGAGAGCGCATCACGGAGCTTTTGTTCGAGCTCAATCGCAGCGTCGGCAGCACGCTCGTGCTGGTGACGCACGATCGGGCTTTGGCGGGACGCTGCGCAAGGATCTTCGAGCTCGACGGGGGACGCGCGGTGAGCGGTGGGCCCGTCTGATGCAAGCGCTGCGTTTCGCGTTGCGCAACCTCTGGCGCGATCTCAAATCCGGCGAGTTGTCGGTGCTGCTCTTGGCGCTCTGCGTCGCGGTTCTCTCGCTGACCGCCGTGGGGTTCTTCACCAGCCGGATCGCGCTCGGCGTTCGCGCCCAGGCCGCCGAAGTGCTCGCCGCGGATCTGCGGCTCGAGTCGCCCCACCCGGTGCCGCCGGCGTATTTCGCGAAAGGCC
This sequence comes from Steroidobacteraceae bacterium, assembly GCA_049513935.1. Classification (GTDB taxonomy): domain Bacteria; phylum Pseudomonadota; class Gammaproteobacteria; order Steroidobacterales; family Steroidobacteraceae; genus Bog-1198. The sequence goes on along the minus strand of JBEKVP010000294.1, from coordinate 389 downwards.
GGGAGCTCGGGCTCAAGAGCGCGCGGGTGCTGTCGTTTCCGACGGCGATCTTCAACGGCGAGGTGAGCCAGTTGGCGGCGCTCATTGCGGTGAGCCCTGAATACCCGCTGCGCGGCCATGTGCGGATCGCCGACACGCCGTTCGGCACGGCGCGCGCGACGAGCCGGATTCCGGGCCCGGGCGAGGTCTGGGTGGACGCGCGGATCATGGCGCAGTTGAACGTCGCGCCCGGTACGCTGCTCAGAATCGGCGCCGCTTCGTTTCGGGTCACGGAAGTGCTCGACTACCGCCCCGACCAAGGCACGGGCTTCGTCAATCTGGCCCCGAGCGCGCTCATCAACTATGCGGACGTGGCGGCGACGCAGCTGATCCAGCCCGGCAGCCGCGTG
>JBEKVP010000293.1:0-4139 GCA_049513935.1 Steroidobacteraceae bacterium | reverse complement strand
GCGAAAAAAAGCGCGATCCGGGGACTCTCGATCTGACCGCGGCCGGCGGCAGCTTGCGCGCGAACGCTGAGACTCGCGGCGGCCGCGAGCCCCAGCGCGGAGAGGACGACCGATCCGGCCCAAGCAGCGCCCGAGGTCTCGTGCCATGCATCGACGCTCACGACGCCCAAGACGGCGGCGAAGATCGCGACCGCGATGAGGAGCAACCACGCGGTCGCGCGCAGCGCGCGGAGATCCCAGCGGTCGTGCGTGGTCAGCGTTTCGCGCGCCCACCACCCGAGGAGCAGCGCGAACCCGGGGAGTGCCGGCGCCAGGTAGATGTTGCGGGCGGTCGCGGCGACGGACAGGAGAGCGAGCGAGGGTAGAGTGCTCGCCAGCGCGAAGCGCACCGGACGCATCGCGTCGGCCGGGGCACGGCGCGCGAGCCAAGCGCGCCGCAGCGCCGCGACGACCAGCAGCGTCCACGGCCACAGGTACACGGGCAGCTCGATGAGGTACTTGCCGGGTGTATTGCGATGCGCGCCCGCATACTGCAGATCCTGGGCCGCGTCGACGTGCGTGAACCGGCCCGCGAGATTGTTCCAGAAGAACACCTTGAGATGCGCCGGCCCGTCTGCGCCCACATAGACGAACCAGACCCAGGTGAGAATGACCAGCGCCTGGATCGCAAGACCCGCGTACAGCTCCCAGCGCAGCAATTCCCTGAAGCGTCTCTCCCAGATCGCCAGGGTGACCAAAGCGAGGGCCGGCACCATCCAGGCGACGGCGCTCTTGCTCAAAAATCCGGCGGCGAGCGCGGCGTGCATCAAGGTGTAACCGCGCAGGCGTTCGGCGCGGCCTTCCGCGTAGAAGCCGCGGTACGCGCCGAGGAGCGCCACGGCGACCGCGGCGGTGAGAGGCGCGTCGGTGGCAAGCCAGATGGCGACCTGGTAGGAGAGCAGAAACGTCGCGACCGCCGCCGCGGCAATGAGCCCTGCGAGCGGTCCCGCGCTCCGCCGCGCCAAGAGTCCGGCGCCGAGGGAGGTGAGGAGGGCGTAGAGAAGGTTCGGCAGGCGCGCGCTCCAGCCGCTCTCGCCGAACAGACGCATCGAAGCGCCTGCGGCCCAATAGGTCAACGGCGGCTTCTCGCAGAACGCCTCGCCCGCGAGCAGCGGGACCGCCTTGTCGGGCTGGGTGCTCATCCGCCAGGCGATATCCGCCTCGCGGGGCTCGTCCGGTGTCCAGTAGTCACGCCCCATCATGCCGACGCACCATACGCAAAGGAGGGTAAACGCCAGCCAGGCAACCGATGAGCGAGAGGGAGTCAGCAAAGCATTATACTTGCGTGCCGGATAAGGAGAACGCATGGCATCCGCTGACTATACTTCACACGGCACGGTGGCCGTGATCACCCTCAACAACCCGCCGGTCAACGCGCTCAGCGTGAGCGTACGCAAAGGCCTCGCCGACGGGTTGGAGCAGGCCGCGAACTCCAGCTCGATCGCGGCCGTCGTACTGACCGGTGCGGGATCGGCTTTTTGCGGAGGCGCGGACGTGAGTGAGTTCGGGCTCCCCGAGATGACCGCGGCGCCCAGCCTGCCCGATCTTTGCGCCATGGTGGAAGGTTTTCCGAAACCGGTGATCGCGGCCTTGAACGGCACGGCGCTCGGCGGCGGCCTCGAGCTCGCCATGTCCTGTCACTACCGCATCGCTCTCGCGGGCGCGCAGCTCGGGCTGCCCGAGGTGAAGCTCGGCATTCTTCCCGGCGCGGGCGGCACGCAGCGCTTGCCGCGCCTCGTCGGACCCGAGCGCGCGCTCAACATGATCGTCAGCGGCACCCCGGTCGCGGCGCGCGATCTCGCCGGGACGGCACTGCTCGATTCGGTGGTCGATGCCGACGTCGCGTCGGCCGCGATCGCTTTCGCGCAGGGTGCCGCGGGAGGGAAGCTCCCGCTCAAGAAGGCGCGCGACCTGCGCATCAAGTTTCCCAATGCCGAGGCCTTCCTCGATTTCGCGCGCGGCGCCATCGCCCCGTTCGCCAAGAACTATCCGGCGCCGGGCAAATGCATCGACGCGGTGGAGGCGGCCCTAACCCGGCCGTTCGAGGAGGGCTTGCAGGTGGAGCGGAGCGCGTTCGTGGAGCTCCTGAACACCACGGCATCGAAGGCGCTGCGGCACGTTTTCTTCGCGACCCGCGCGGCGACCAAGATTCCCGACGTGCCGTCGAGCACGCCGCAGCGGCCGGTCAAAACGGTGGCGGTGATCGGCGCCGGTACCATGGGCGGCGGCATCGCCATGAATTTCGCCAACATCGGCGTGCCGGTCACGATGCTCGAGACCGCCCAGGCGGCGCTCGACAAAGGTCTCGGCGTGGTGCGAAAGAACTATGAGAGCACGCTCAAGAAAGGGCGATTGACCCAGGGCGAGTTCGATAGACGCCTCTCGCTCATCAAGGGGACGCTGTCCTACGACGATCTCGCCGATGCGGATCTCATCATCGAGGCGGTGTTCGAGGACATGGGCGTCAAGAAGCAGGTGTTCGAGACGCTCGACCGCAAGGCGAAGGTCGGCGCCATTCTCGCCTCCAACACCTCCACCTTGGACCTCAACCAGATCGCCGCGGTCACGCAGCGGCCGCACGATGTCGTGGGCCTGCACTTCTTCAGCCCCGCCAACGTCACCAAGCTCCTGGAGATCGTGCGCGGCGCGAAGACCGCGAAGGACGTGCTCGCGACCAGCATGAGCGTCGCCAAGCAGATCAAGAAGATCGGCGTGGTCGCCGGGGTATGCGATGGATTCATCGGCAACCGGATGCTGAACGCGTATTTCCGGCAAACGAGCTTCTTGCTCGACGAGGGGGCGCTGCCACAACAGATCGACCGGGCGCTCGAAAACTTCGGCTTCGCGATGGGGCCGTTCCGCGTGGGCGATCTCGCCGGCAACGACATCGGCTGGGCCATCCGCAAACGCCTCGCCGTCGAGTACCCGGACCGAGCATTTTCGAAGATCCCCGACCGTATCTGCGAGCTCGGCCGCTTCGGCCAGAAGACCGGCGCCGGCTGGTACGACTACAAGCCGGGCGACCGCAACCCCGTGCCCTCGGAGGTCGTCACCAAGATCGTTCTCGAGGAGTCGGCCCGATTGGGCCTGCCGCGGCGGAAGATCAGCGACGATGAGATCGTCGAGCGCTCGCTGTACTCGCTCATCAACGAGGGGGCGCGCGTGCTCGAGGAGGGGGTGGCGTTGCGCTCCTCCGACATCGATGTGGTCTACATCGCGGGCTATGGTTTTCCGGACTTCCGGGGCGGCCCGATGTTCTACGCGGACACCGTCGGCCTCGCCAACGTGCTGCGGGCCATGCGCGGATTTGCCCGGGGCTATCAAGGGGATGCCTGGCAGGCGGCACCGCTCCTGCAGAGGCTGGCATCCGAGAACCGCACCTTCGAGAGTTGGGGAAAAAAATCATGACCGACGCCGTCGTCGTTTCGACCGCCCGCACCGGACTTGCAAAGTCCTGGCGCGGCTCGCTCAACATGACTCACCCGGTGACCTTCACGGGGCACGTGCTGCGCCATGCCATCGAGCGGGCGCGCATCGATCCCGGCGAGGTCGAGGATGTGCTCGTCGGCGCGACGTTTCTCGAGGGCGCCTCGGGCGCAAACGTCGCGCGTCAGGTGGGGCTGCGCGCCGGCTGTCCGGTCACCACTGCGGGCGTCTCGATCAATCGGTTCTGCTCCTCGGGTCTGCAGACCATCGCGCTCGCCGCGCAGCGGATCATGGCAGGCGAAGGGGAGATCTACGCGGCTGGCGGCCTGGAATCGATTTCGTGCGTTCAGAACCAGTCCAACCGGCGCATGCTCCAGGAGGACTGGATCGTCGAGCACAAGCCCGAGGTGTACTGGAACATGCTGCAGACGGCCGAGACGGTCGCCAAGCGCTACAGCATCGCTCGCCAGGCGCAGGACGAGTATGGCGTACGCAGCCAGCTGCGCGCCGCCGCGGCCGCGCAGGCCGGACGGTTCAACGAGGAGATCGTGCCGCTGACGACGACCATGGCGGTTGCGGACAAGAGCACGGGCACCGTCGGAACGGCCGAAGTCACGCTGGCCGCCGACGAGGGAATTCGCGCCGACACGACCTACGAAGGGGTCGCCAAGATC
>JBEKVP010000292.1:0-4140 GCA_049513935.1 Steroidobacteraceae bacterium | reverse complement strand
CGAGACGTCGGCGTCCTGGCTTGCGTAGAAACCGCCGTCGGCGGCCTCGAGAAATCCGATCATGTAGCGCTCGAGCGAGGCGGCTGCCGCGAGATACCGCGGATCGCGCCAGCGCGCGTAGGCCTCGACGTAGAGGCGCAAGTCATCCGCCTGGAACGACATGAGCTTCTCGAAATGCGGCGACCTCCAGTCGACCCGATCCGAGTATTGATAGACGCCGCCCCAAACCGGATCGATCAGCGCCAAATTCGCATCGAGCGTTTGCCGCGCGCGGCGCGGCGCCGCAACGTTTCCCGCGTCGGTCTGCGAGAACGCGAGCTCGAGCGCTGCCGCATCCACGAATTTGTGAACCTCGCCCCAGGCGCCGTGCTCCGCGTCGTAGAGCCGCTCATAGACCCGGTTCAGCGCACCGCGCTCGGCCGCTGCGAGCCGCTTGCCGCCGCCCGCGATCGTCACGGCCGCATCGACGGAGGGTCCCGGGCTCGGGTCGCGCACGATGGCCTCGAGGAGCGACGCCATCTGCGCCTTGGGAATATAACCGCGTCGCTTGACGATTTCGGTACCGTCGGCGGCGAGCACGATGGTCGCCGGCCATCCCCAATTGCCATAGCGCGCGGCGAGATCGGGATCGCTGTCCGCGTCCACGCTGACCGCCACGTAGCTCTTCGCGATCAGGGCTTGCACGGCGGGGTCGCGGTAGGTTTCCTGGTCCATCACGTGGCACCAGTGGCACCACACCGCATGCAGATCGAGCAGCACGAAGCGGTGCTCGCGCGCGGCCCGGCTGAAGAGCGCGTCGTTCCATTGGGTCTGCCACGCGCTCCCCGGCGAAGCCGCGAAGGCCGGCGCGCCGATCATTGCGGCGGCGCACGCTCCCCAAAGTAAGTTTAAGGACAGGCGGCGCATGGGAACTCGCTCCTTGATTGCTATGTTCCCACTCTATTCGCGTCCGGATCGCCGACGGATGCGCACCGCCCGATCGCCTCGACGGGTTTCGAGGGCGCCTGCGGCTGCTTTGGATGCGGGGCCCGCTCTAGCGGCGCGCCTGGAGGGCGTGCGCGAGCCTGCGCGCCGCTGCGATGATGCTCGTCTCCTTGAGGAGTTTCTCCGGGTAGTAGGCCGAGTCACCCGCGTGCATGGCGCCGACGTTGGTCGCAAGGGCAATCACGACATCGTCGCCCGGCACCCAGCCTGCAGCCGCGCCAAAGCCAAGCACGTTTCCGGTGTAGCCGATGAGCGTCTCGGCGCCGTATCGATCGCGCGCGAGACCCTGCCCCATGTCCTCATCCGGGTCGTCGCTGGCCTGAAACTTCTGCATGCGCGCGAGCGCCGCGCGCCCCACCACGCGCCCATCGCGCAGCGCCCGCATGAAGAGAGCCAAATCGTGCATGGTGGCCACCATGGCGCCGGCGGTCCATTCGACCGATAGATTCGAGCGGCTGACGTCGATGAGCACCGGCGAGACCCTCTTGAACATCGGATGCATGCCCGCCTGGTGCGTGAACTCCGACGTGCCGAAGTGATAGCGCGAGGGCAATCGATGCGCATCGATCCGTTCAAAACCCTCGAAGTGCACGTCCTTCAAGCCGAGCGGGTCGAGGACGCGACGGTGCACCTCGGCCACTGCGTCGTGTCCGGTGACCTTCTCGATGATGAGGCCGAGCAGCGTGTAATTGGTGTTCGAATAGGCGTAGCCCTGGCCCGGCTCGTTGGTCGCCGGGTCGCGCCCGCTCCGCAAGTAATCCAGGGTTTCCGCCTTGCCCCAGATGCGGTCTGGCTCGAGCTCTGCGCCGCGCCCCCGGCGGATCCATTCCCGGTCGAGCTCCCAACTCGGGACACCGCTCCTGTGGGTGAGCAGCTCGCGAACCGTCGCGCGATCCGCGTTGGGAATACCGGACAGGACCTCCGCGCCGAGGAGGTCCCGGCCGTTCGCCTCGAGACTCAAGCGGCCCTCATCGATGAGCTGCTCGATCACGCAAGCGACGAAGGTCTTGGTGATGCTGCCGATGCCGTACAGCTCGGAAGGATCTGCTCGAGTGTGCGTCTCCAGATCGCTGTACCCGACCGCCCCGCTCCAGACGACGCCGCGGCGCGTGGCAATCGCCATGGAGATGCTCGGCAGGTCCTTGCGCAGTCCCTGGGAGAGCTGCGAGCGCAGCGCCGCGTCCGCGTCGTCCGCGGCGCGCGCCGCCCCGAGGAGGAGGCACGCGAGGCAGACGGCGGCGAACCGGCGCTCGAGAGTCATGGGAATTCATGTTACCGCATAAACAACATGATAAATAGAATATAACAATTTGTTTATGCAGTTATTTTTATCAGGTCAAGCACGCTCGTTACGCTGCGGGAGAACGAATATCCGGCGTGCGAGCTCCGACTCGAGCTCTCCGCGCCGATAGTGCCCGAGCAAGAGATCGCGCTCGAATAGATCCTGATTTTGCTCGCGGAACCCTGCCCACCCCCCAGCGTCGCCGCGCTCGCAGAGGCGCTGCTGGATGAGCGCGAGATAGGCGACGGTGATGGTCTCGTGGTACTTGTCAGCCTTGCCGAGATGGGCGGCGTAGCGTCGAATCGCCGCACGGATGCGCGCGAGTGCCGCGTCGAATCCGCCGGCCCGCAGGTACAAGTAGCCGGCCCGCACGTGCGCCGCGTGCGTGAACGCCTCGGCCGGAAGCTCGCAGCGCTCGAGGGCGCTCAGAAATTCCTCGTCCGTCATTGTTATCATTGTACCATGGTACCTTCGTCGCTCGCCGGCTTCGAAGCGCTTAAGCTGTGCGCCATCGAAACCGCCCGCACCCACCATGCCCACCGCCCTCGAGCTTGACGCACCCCGCTGCCTGTACCCGGCCACCGCGGTCGCACCCGCACCGGCGCCCGAGCTCAGCGACGACGCTCGCGCCGAGATCCTCATCGTCGGCGGCGTGACACCGGACTTCTACCCGCGGTTCCATCATCCCCAGCCGGGCCTCTACATCCTGCTCGGCTACAGCGGCCGAGGTCTTGCACTCTCCTCGGCGATGGGGGCCGAGCTCGCCTCGGTGCTGGCGGGCGCACCCGTCGAAGGCTTTCCGTTGCCCGTCTCACCGGTGCGCAGGATGCCCTTGCATCGCTTTTGGCGCCTCGGCGTCAATGCCCGAGTCGCTTACGGAAGGCTCCTCGACCGTCTCGGCCGCTGATAGCTGAACGCCCGGCTCCATATCCTCTGCCTCGAATACCGGCATCGAGCAGGGGTATTCGCATCCTTGGATTTACCGTCCGATATCCTCGTTCCAAACATCCGGCTGCCGCTCGATAAAGGACGCAAGTAGCCTCTCACACTCGGCCGAATGCATGTCGATGATCTCAACACCATGCTCGGTCAGCCAGTCGATCCCCCCACGAAACGTGCGCGACTCCCCCACGATCACTTTCATGATGCGGAATTGCCGTATGAGGCCGCTGCAATACCAGCACGGAGCGAGCGTCGTGACCATGATCGTATCTTGATAGCGGCGCTGGCGCCCGGCTTTGCGAAACGCGTCCGTCTCGCCGTGCACGGAGGGATCGTTCTCCTGGATTCGCCGATTGCGCCCTTGGCCAAGCAGCGTGCCATCCCGATGGAACAGAGCGGCGCCCACCGGTATTCCGCCCTCAGCGAGGCCTGCCCTGGATTCCTGAATCGCGACGTCGAGCATCGTTTGATAGTTCACTGACATCTGCTGGCCCCTTAGGCGCCGGTGTCGCGCCGTCCTTTGAGCGGAATATCATAGGTCACAGTCGCGCCGAATTGCTCCGGTGCGCAAGGGTCGATGCGCACCCTCTCGAAAACCGGCAGTGGGATGATGGGCACTCTCTCCCGCGCGCCGTGCTCGGCTACAATGGCGCGGCACTACAGCAACGCGAGGATCAGGATGCATGCCGTCAGTACATGAGCTTCCGGCGCGCGAGGGGCGCGCGGTCAGGGTCGGCCGCGGGCAGGCGCTCAAGATCATCAACACCTTTGGAACCCAAGTGGTCGATTTCTGGGCCTTCGACGCCGCGAACCTCGGCACCTACCTGTCGATGGAGCACACGCGCTCCACCTTAAGCCGGCTCACGCCGCGCGCCGGCGATATCCTGGCGGACAACTGGCGCGAGCCGATGCTCTCCTTCGAATCCGACACG
>JBEKVP010000291.1:0-4144 GCA_049513935.1 Steroidobacteraceae bacterium | reverse complement strand
CGGCGCCTTGCCGAAGCAGCGCTCGCCGACGTGCCGCGGCTCCTGGTTCGCGGTGATCCACGCGCCCGCGCCCGTCTCGGTCATCGCCCACGCCTCGATCAGCGGCACGCCGAACCGGGTCTCGAAGGCTTGGTGATGCCGGGGATCGACGCCCGCGCCGAACCCGAAGCGAAGTCTTCCCTCCTGCGTTTCGCCCCTCGACGGAGGCGCTTTCAGAAGCATCGCCGGCATCACTCCGAGGTAGTGAAACGCGGTCGCGCGGCTCGTGCGCAAGGACTGCCACCAGGTGGAAGGATGAAATCGATCGAGCTGGATGAGGCAGCCTCGGGTCTCGAGCATCGCCATGAACGACACGGCAAGAGCGTTCATGTGCGTCACCGGCAGGGGTGTTGCGAGGCGGTCGTCCGAGCCATCGAATCGACAGTAGCCGCCGAGACTCGTGTAGAGGCGGCCGATCTCGAGAAAATACTCGTTCGTCAAAACGCAGCCCTTGGGTTTGCCGGTCGTGCCCGAGGTGTAGAGGAGTGAGGCTTCGCCGCGCTCGGCGATGGCGCCCTTGCCGGGCGCCGGCATCTTCTCGGCGCCGCCCTTCGACGCTGGGCCCCTGCCCGTCGCGTGTAACGGCGTATCCGCAGGCAGCGCGCCACGCACGTGCGCGGCGTGATCCTCGTGCGTCACGATGAGCGCCGCATCGGAATGGGAGAGGACGAAATTGAGCTCCTTCCCGCCCATCGCGGCATTGAGCGGCACGACGCTCGCGCCCAGCGAGTTGAGCGCGAGGAAATACTCGAAGAACTCGGGACGATTGTCGAGTGCGACCGCGACGCGATGGCCGGCGCCATAGCCGGCGCGCTCGAGGGCCGCCGCAAGCACCGCGACGCGCTCGCGCACTCGCGCATAGCGCAAGGTGATCGCCTCGGAGGAGTAGGCGCGGCATGCCTCGAGGGGCACGTGCAGAAAATCGCGCTCGGGAAATTCGGCGACGGCCGCCTCGAACACCGCCCACACGGATCGGCGGCCCGCGCTCGCCGTCGTCACTCCGCCACCGATTCGTTCAGCTGCTCGAGCGCCACGCCGTTCGTCGAAGGTCCGAGCCATGAGATCGCGCCGATCCCCACGAGCATCGCGCCGCCGATGAACACGGCGACCGCCGTCACCCCGCCGGTCGCCAGCAGGAACCCGACGATGAGCCCGGCGAACGCCGCCGCCAGCCGGCTCCACGAGTACACGAATCCGACCGCGCGCGAGCGGATGCGCGTGGGATAGAGCTCCGCCTGATAACCGTGATAGGCATACGACATGACGTTCGCCGCCAGCGTGAAGGCGATGCCGAGCGCGATGAGCACCGGCGGCGAAGTTGCATAGGAGAATGCCGCCATCGCAGCCGCCATGCCGGCAAGGCCCCCTACGATCTGGGTCTTGCGCTCCACGGAGTCGGCAAACAAGCTGCCGATCAGGGGGCCGAAAGGCTGAGCGATCGCGATCACGAACGCGTATTTAAGGCTCTGCGTCACGCCGATCCCGCGGGCGGTCAACAAGGTGGGAAGCCACGAATTGAACCCGTAGAATCCGATCACCTGGGCAGCGTTGAACAGCGAGAGCATGAAGGTTCGACCGCGGTACCGGGCGGAGAATATCTCGCTCAATCCGACCCGTCCGTCCGTTTCGGTCGGGGCCACCTGAAATGGCGGCAGGGTGCCGCCCCGTTCCGCCGCGACCTTGCGCTCGAGCTCGGCGACGATTCGTTCCGCCTCGCCGATCCGGCCTTTCGCCGCCAACCAGCGCGGGCTCTCCGGAATGCCCGAGCGGAGCGCCCACACGGCGATCGCACCCACGGAGCCGAACAGGACGACCCAGCGCCAGCCCTCGACTCCAAAGAGCGTCAACGGGACCATCAGCCACGCGAGCAACGCAACCACGGGCACGATGCAGAAACAGACGCACTGATTGATGGAGAACGCGCGTCCCCGCAGCTCGCGCGGCACGAGTTCCACGATGTAGGTGTCGATGGTGACCAGCTGCACGCCGAAACCCACCCCGGCCACGAAGCGCCAGATGTTGAGCCATTGCCCCGTCCGCTGAAACGCCATGATGGCGGTGGCGGTGACATACCATAGAAGCGACCCAGTGAACGCGGCCTTGCGGCCGAAGCGATCCGCGGCGGCGCCGAACAGAACGACACCGAGCCAAAGACCCGCAAAGGTCGAGAATACGAACGTGCCGAAGCCTGCGACCCGGACGGCCTTGAGCGCGCCAAACACCCCCAGCGACTCGGGCGCGAACAACCCGCCATGAACCATGCCGGGCGCGACGTACGCGGCAAAGAAAAGATCGTAGAACTCGAAAACGCCGCCCAGGGAAATGAGCAGGACGATGGACCAAAGCGCCCGCGACGGGGGCAATCGGTCGAGGCGGGCCGCAAGCTCCGCCGCTTTCCCCGCATTCAACCCTTGTACCCGGGGATGCGTTTGGCGAGCGGCCTCTTGGCGAGGCGTTTCGCGTGCCGCACAGCCTTGGGAAAATCCGCCTCCACATCTTCGATCGCGATGTTGCGCCGGAAGTAATCCGCCCAGATGAATTCTATGAACGCGCCATGGGTCTTCACGAATCCCCCCGCATCACGCACGAAACCCGCGAGGGACCGGTAGGGATCGTCGACCATCTGGTCCAAACGGCTCGGTATGCAGTAGTAGCGATGCCGCACTCCGTGCTGATCGAGTGGATGCACCCACGAGTTCTTGTCCATCCGCACCCAGAAATCGTCCAATTTCATCGAGGAGAAATCGGCTTCGACCTCAAAGCATGCCTGATCGATTTTGGCAGCAAGAGCGGCGCGCGCGAGGTGATGGTGGTCGGTTATGTAGAGCTTCCCCGCCGGTCCGATGACCGCCGGCATGGGATGCGCCTCCAAAAAGGCTTCGAGATCCTCCGGGCTGAGCGCCGCCAGATGCTTGCGCTTGACCTCGACCTCGAGCATCCCGACGGTCAACTGAGTGGGGCATAGAGCTGTGAGCGGTGCGCGCCTGAACTTGGGTTTTGGCATGGTCTTTGGGCTACATCGGCGTTGTGACTGCGCCAATGATACTGTCCCGGGCCGAGGGGGGATACCGCGGCCCCGATGCCGAGCGTCAATGCCGATACAGCATTCGCGGCGGCGCTCGATGTTGCGCGGCGGCTCGAGCCGCCGCCACAATGACCGGGCGTGCAACTCTTCGAAGTCACCCTGCTTCTGTTGGCCGCGGCCGTGGTGCTCATGGTGGTGGCACGCCATTTGCGGGTGCCGTACCCCTCGCTCCTCGCGCTCGTCGGGGGTTGCGTCGCATTGCTGCCCTTCGCGCCCCGTTTGAGCATCGAGCCGCGCCTCGCGCTCGCGCTCTTCGTCGCCCCCGCCGTCATGGACTCGGCGTTCGAGCTACCGCCGCGCGAGCTTCTGCGCAACTGGGTGCCGCTCCTGTCGCTCGCAGTGATGCTGGTGCTCGCGACCACGGGCGCAGTGGCGTGGGTCGGCGTCGAGCTCGGGGCGCTACCGCTCGCGGTGGCCGTGACGCTCGGTGCGATCGTCGCGCCTCCCGATGCGGCGGCGGCCACCGCGGTCTTGCGCGACTTCGAGCTGCCCCGGCGGGCAATGGCGGTCCTGCAGGGCGAGAGCCTGCTGAACGATGCGGTGGCCCTGTTGGCGTTCGGGATCGCCGTGTCCGTGGTGATGACGCCCGGCGAAGCGCTCGCGCCCATCCTGCCGCCGCTGCTCATCGCGGTGCCGGGCGGCGCCTTGCTGGGCGTCGCAGTGGGCGTACTCACGACGAGGCTCCAGCCCTACATCGCCGGCACGCTCTCGGCCATCATCGCCCAATTCCTCGTGACCTTCGGCACCTGGATCCTCGCCGATCATCTGAAGCTCTCGCCCATCATGGCGGTGGCGGGACTCGCCGCCGTGGTCGCTCGCCGCATGCCGGAGCGCACCAAGGCGCGCGATCGCATCAACTCCAACGCCGTGTGGGTGGCAGTGATCTTCGTGCTCAACGTGCTCGCATTTCTGTTGATGGGACTGCAGGCGCGAATCATCTTGACTAAGCTCCACGGCGCCGCGCTCATCCATGCTCTCGAGTTCGCAGGCGTGGTGCTCGCCACTGTGATCCTCGTGAGA
>JBEKVP010000290.1:0-4146 GCA_049513935.1 Steroidobacteraceae bacterium | reverse complement strand
GAGAAACAGGGTCTCGATGATGTCGTCGCGGTGGTGCCCGAGCGCGATCTTGGTGACGCCGTTCTCCGCCGCGAACCGGTAGAGCGCGCCGCGCCGCAAGCGCGAGCACAGGCCGCAGAGCGTCTTTCCCTCCGGGATGACGCGCTTCACCACGGCGTAAGTGTTCTGCTCGATGATCCGGTACGGCACACCGAGAGCGGTGAGGTACTGCGGCAGCACCTCGGCGGGGAAGCCGGGCTGCTTTTGATCGAGATTGACGGCGATCAGCTCAAAACGGACGGGCGCGGAGCGCCTAAGGCTCAACAGGACGTCGAGGAGCGTGTACGAATCCTTCCCGCCCGACAGACAGACCATGACCCGATCGCCCTCGGCGATCATGCCGTAATCCGCAATCGCCTTGCCGGCGGAGTTGCGGAGCTGCGCCTTAAGCTTCTTGAAGTTGTTGGACGGGCGCCGTACCGCTGCGCGCGGGCTCACGGTGCTCACGGTGCTTCCAGGTATTTCGCTTCCAGGTACCGCAGATACGCCGCGGCGGTGAGCGGCTTGCCCGTGGCCTGTTTGATGAGCTCCTGGACCGGCAAGCGCGCGCCGACGCCGTGCACGTTCTCCCGCAGCCAATCCATCACGCCGCCGAACTGTCCCGCAGCGATCTCGGCGTCGAGCGAGGGACGCTCCGCCCGCAATGCCTCGTTCAGCTGTCCTGCGATGACGGCCCCCAGGGCGTAGGATGGGAAATAGCCGAAATGCCCCACCGCCCAGTGGATGTCCTGCAGGCAGCCATCGACGTCGTTCGTCGGCCGGATGTTCAGGCGCTGCTCGAGATTGGCGTTCCACGCCTCCGGCAGATCGGCGACCGGCAGCGCTCCATCGAGAATCTTCTTCTCGAGCTCGTAGCGCAACATGATGTGCACCGGATACGTGAGCTCGTCCGCATCCATGCGGATCAGGCTGCGCTTCACGCGGGTGAGGAGCCGGTACAGATTCTGCTCGCTCCACTCGTCGCCGCCCACTTGCAGGAACTTGTCCAAGAGCGGCTTCACGTACGACACGAACGCGCGGCTGCGGCACAGATTCATCTCGAACAGCAGCGACTGGCTCTCCTCGAGCGCCAGACCGCGGTCGCGGCCGACCGGCTGATCGCGCCACTTCGCCGGCAGTCCAAGGTCGTACATGGCGTGGCCGGTCTCGTGAACCGCGCCCAAGAGTCCGGTAAAGGGATCGCTCGGATCGAAGCGCGTGGTCACGCGGATGTCGCCGGGCACTCCCTCGGTGAAGGGATGCTCGCTCTCATCGAGACGTCCCCGATCGAACGGGAAGCCCAGGGCTTTCAGCACCTCGAGCGACAGCTGGCGCTGACGCGCCGCGCTGAATTTGCCGGTCAACGGGATGGGCGGCCGCGCGGCTTGCACTTCGATCGCCTGATTGATGAGCCCCGGGAGCTTGCGCGACAGGGCCTTGAAGATCGTGTCGATATCCGCGGTCGAGATACCGGGGGTGAAGGCATCGACTAGGGCATCGTATGGCGCGAGGCCGCGGGCTTGACCCAACAGAGCCGCTTTGTCGCGCACCAGCGTGACCACTTCCTCGAGGTGCGGAGCAAACAATTTGAAGTCGTTGGCTTTGCGAGCCTCGACCCAGAAGACCTCGGCTCGTGCCGCCGCCTTCGCCAGGCGCGCGATCAGCGAGGGCGGCGTGGCAATCGCGTGGTCGCGCTGCCGGCGCATCTCGCGCAGGTTCGCGAGCGGCCAATCCTCGAGCTGGGATGCTCCCGCCTCGGCGCGTTCGAGGAGTCTCGCCACCTTGGGCGTCGTGAGCAACGCGTGGTGTTCCGTCTCGAGCGCCGCGAGCTGCTCGCCGCGCACGTCCGCGCTACCGCGCGGCATCATCACCGCCGCGTCCCAGCGCAACAGCGACAGCGCTCCGCGGAACGCGTGCAGGCGGTGAAATTCTTGTTCCAGTTGTTCGTAGGGCGTAAGTGCCATGGACAGCCAAGTCTTCGAAGGGATCGGGAGCGGCGCCCCCATTTTTAAGACGATACTTTACCAGAGCGGCTCGATCTGGGCGGTCCTCGCGAAATGAATGTATTTAAATCAATAAGTTAATGTAGACCCTTGAGGGAGAATGAGCCCGCCTGGTGGAACGGCACCTCATGCAGGAACGGCAGATCGAGGTTTGCCGAGCCGGACAGCTCATAGTCGACCGAATCGGCTCGCTGATTGGCGAGCTGCAGCAGGGCGACCGCCATATTGGCGGTGATGGTCATGTCGAATTCACTTTGGCCCCTGGGCGGGACAACGAAGGCTCGATTGCTCACTCCGCTCGCAATCCGCTGGCCGCCGACGTCGAGCTCCGCATGCAGTCCCTGGACGGGAAGCTCACGATCGTTCGGGTTCTGGACCTGGAACTTGACCCGGAAGCTCTGCTGGAAAAGATTTCCACTCTGCAGCTCGATCGAGCTCACCGTGAGGACCGGCCGCTCGAACTTAGGTGCACAGGCCGTGGCGCTACAGAGCATCAGCAGGCAGAGCAGGAGTCGCTGAATCATTGAGATTCTCAAGGGCTCGCGTGTGGCAACATGGGCAAAATGATACCCGTACGATGTCCCCGGCGCCCGCCGGCTGCGCTGGGTTTGATCGGCGCGCTCGCGATGGCGGCTGCGGCGCCGGCACCCACTGCGGCGCCGGCACCCGCTGCGACGCCTGTGCCCGCTGCGACGCCTGCGCCGGCCACCGGCACGGCCCCGGCCGCGGACCCGTCGCCGGTTCCGGCGCGTTGCCTCCCGTCCGGCGACGGCTACTTGCGCGCGCAGCTCGCCGGAGCGATCGAGGCGCGCGTCGATTGGCGGAACGCCGGCACCCGCTGCGCGGGCGAGCCCAAAAGCACGCCGCCCGGGGTCCGTTTGAGCTTCACGCGTAGCCCGAGCGATGCAACGGACCTGCTCTTCGTGTTCGGTTTGACCGGGGTGCGCGAGGGCCGTGCGGCCCGCGAGGTGGGCGCGAATCTCACCGTGATCCTGCAGGGCAGGATTTTCGGGACGCTGGGCGATTCGCGCTGTACCGTGGACACGTTGACGCAGCGGCGCGTGGGCCACTCGAAGCTCTATCGAGTGGAGGCCCGCGGTTTTTGCACCCAGCCGGCGCACGCCGTGCGCGGGGACGGCGCGGTGCTCGTGAGCACTTTCGAATTCGCAGGCCCGGTGAACTACGAGACAGCGAACGATGACGCCGCACCGATACCCGCTGTGGCGAAGTAACGTGCTCGGCCGCTGGGTGGTGCTGGTCGGACTCTTGTGGCCTGCGGCGTGGCCCGAGCTCGCGAACGGCGCGGTGCCGGTCTACGGATACGACATCGTACATATCTATCCGCATGATCCGTCGGCCTTCACCGAAGGGCTCTTCTACCTCAACGGCTATCTTTACGAGAGCACAGGCCTCGAGCAGCACTCATCGATCCGTAAAGTGCGCCTCGAGACCGGCGAAGTCGTGCAGAAGCGCGACGTGCCCGCGCAGTATTTCGGCGAGGGCATCGTCAACTGGAAGGATCATCTCATCAGTCTCACGTGGAAGTCGCACGTGGGTTTCGTCTACGACCTCAAGTCGTTCCAGCCGCAGAGGCAGTTCACCTATGACGGCGAAGGCTGGGCGCTCACCCAGGACGGCTCCCAGATCTTCATGAGCGACGGCACGCCGGAGATCCGCCTGCTGAACCCGCGGACGCTCATGCCGACGGGCCGAATTCTAGTAACGCTCGACGGAAAATCCGTCAACAACGTGAACGAGCTGGAGTGGGTCAAAGGCGAGATCTACGCGAACGTGTGGCAGACCAATTGGATCTTGCGGATCGACCCGCACGACGGACATGTCGCGAGCGCGATCAACATGGCGGGGCTGCTCGCCCCGTCCGACATCGTCCGTGGGCAAACCGACGTGCTCAACGGAATCGCTTACGACGCGAAGCACGACCGGCTGTTCGTTACCGGAAAGAACTGGCCGAAGCTCTTCGAGATCCGCGTCCGCGCGGAGCCGTCAGCCACCCTCCCCTAATTGGACATATCTCAGAGCCGGGGTCCTACAGGGGGTCCCGAGTCCCGCCGACAGATTTTTTATCCGCTCGTTGCTCAAATGCAACACGACGACGGGCGGCATC
>JBEKVP010000289.1:0-4149 GCA_049513935.1 Steroidobacteraceae bacterium | reverse complement strand
CGGGAGACGCGCCCCGGCGCAGGAGCCAATTCCCCGCGAGGATCACGCACAGCGCGGCACACACGATGCCCACGATCAGCCCGCGGCTGCGCGGCGGGGCGACCGCGGATACGGTCCCGTGCTGCTTCCTCTGCTCGTCGTATTTCTTGACCGCCGCGTCGGCAAACAGCTTGGCCCGCGCGGGGGACATCGGCTTATGGATGAACCGGTAGACCGTCCCCTCGCTGATCAGCCGCGCGAGCGCGGTCTCGGCCTCGCGCGTACCGGCCACCACGACCACCAGATCGGGAAACTGGCGCTTGATCTGCGAGATGAACCGGGAGCCCATCTCCTGCATCGCTTGCACATCCAGGACCAGGATGCCGACGCCACCTGCGATCAGAAGATCGCTCACTTTGTCCGAGGTGGGCACGTGCCAGAGCCGCCGCGCCGGTCCCACGGCGTCGCGCAGCGTTTGCAGGAAGGCGCCGTCGGCGGTGAGCACGACCAGCTCGACGATGTCGCTCGCGAGGCTGAATCTCAACGCCTGGATCGCCCGGTCCTCATCCTCGGGAGCTAACACCGGTGATTTCCTTGCATTCCTTCCTTTGCGGTCGGCGCAGGGCCAGCGGCCCTCGATCCTGCACTGCAGCAGTCGATCCGAGACACAGGCTGTCAGGCTAGTGTCATTCGGCGGGTGACGCTATACGATACGGCGTCCTGTGACGCAGACAAGTGCGTTACTTTGTATTCTGTGACTCGGCACACACTAGTCGGGCGCCAGCCGCCCAGCGCGGGGGGATATTGGGCGAGTCGATCGCGATCAAGTGCAAGCTGCCGCTCGATCAGCGGACTGCGCTCGAGCAGCTCCTTTTCTTCAACGTCAATCAACACCGGGTCCGGATGGGCATTCAGCAATCCATCGAGGCGTACGGCGTACCCGAGATCTGCGAGCACGAGGGGGGGCTGACCATCCGCGTGGGCGACATGGAGGGCGTGCAGACGTTATTCGCCGTGTCGCATGACGATCGGCCGCTCGGCGTCGCGGTATTCGTACGCTTGGCCTTCGAGCGCTTCGTCGTGCTGCATCTCGGCGTGCAGCACCCCTATCGGCTGATGCCGGAGGTCAACACGCGCGTGCTGCTCAAATTGATGCACGAGATCCGCAGCGCAGCCCGGCGTACACACGGCGTGGACCGCATCGAACTGGTCTACAAGGACCGTCACGCCGTCCGGCTGCACGTCTGACGGGCCGTGCGGCTGCACGTCTGACGGATAACTCGAGGCAGGCGCGTTTTCCGTCATGTCCGCTGTCCAACGTCACGCCGACGGCAAACTGCGCTGCGCCTGGTGCGGCACCGATCCGATCTACGTCGATTACCACGACAATGAATGGGGCGTGCCGGTCCACGACGACCGGCGGTTGTTCGAGATGCTGTGCCTCGAGGGGGCTCAGGCAGGATTGAGCTGGCTCACGATCCTGCGCAAGCGCGAGAACTACCGCCGCGCCTTCCAACGATTCGATGCCGAGGCCATGGCCCGCTACGGCGCCGCGCAGCGCCGGCGTCTCATGAGCGACGCAGGGATCGTGCGCAACCGGCTGAAGATCGATGCCTTCATCTCGAACGCGCGTGCTTACCTAAAGGTCCGCGACCGACCCGGCGCGTTCGACGAGTACATCTGGCAGTTCACGGACGGCAAGGTGGTGCGCCGCCGGCCGCTCAAAATGTCCGCGATCGCCGTCTCCAGCCCTAAGAGCGACGCGATGAGCAAGGATCTGAAGCAGCGGGGCTTCCGATTCGTGGGCTCGACCATCTGCTACGCGTTCATGCAGGCCGTGGGAATCGTGGATGAGCATCAACGCCATTGCTGGGTCGTCAAACAGCGGCGCAACCCTTGAGCCGCGGCCTGGCCGGCGGGCGCGCACGACGGCGCCCCGGCCTAACTAACGAAAGGGCGCGCTCATTTCGGCGCGAGCGATGCCGCGGTCTGACCGAACAGGATCTTTCTCCGTTCCGCCGGCCGTCCGCAGGACTGTGGTCGACGATCGCCGGTATGCGATTGTTGGGTGAGATGGCGAGGAATTCCGGGCGGAACTGTTCGCCCGCGCCGATATCGACCGGCACCAGGCGATAGGGCAGATCCGCTTCCTCGAGAAACATCGTGATCTTGTGGCCGTTGGGCGTTGGCCAGTAGCACAGATCGATCATGGGTGCCCCTCCGGGGGTTCGAGCGGCAGTCTACGCTTGCGCAGAATCGCGATATCCACGTCCTCTTCGCGGGGCGCGGCGCGCATCTCCGCGATGCGCGCGCGGGCCAACGCGTTCGTCGACCAGGGAAATAGCGGCAGATCGTTCTGACTCGCGGTTGCAATGCGCCATTCCAGCACGCGCCGGCGCTCCGCGATCGACCGCGCCTCCTTGCCGTCCGGCGCTGTCAGCCGCCGCTCCAGGGTAAATCCCGCCATCTGCGTGACCACCGCGTCGCCGTGCTGCATGGTCTTCGAGAGTTTGAGGCAATTGTCGCGGCGCTCGGCCGCGCTCGACTCGCGGCAAGCGGCGAGGAGCGGCGAGAACGGGGGCACGACCTCGGCGCCGGCGATCGCCATCGCCTCGCCCAAACGGCTCAAGTCCGACGGCACGTAACCCGCGGGTAGAGCGGCGGCGACCTGCTTGAGCGAGTCGAACACGAGCACGACCGTGCGGTTGAAGTACAAATCGAACCGCGATCCCTGGGCCATGTCCTGCAGCACCCGATCGACCTCCACCGACTCCCGATCCTTTTCGGCCGCGGCGAGCGTCGCCATCCACACCGCGCCGTTATCCGCATCCACCCAGCGCATGCTCGTGGCCGCCTCGCGGATGTCGCAAGCCAGCGTGGCGGCGCAGAGCTCCAAGCGCAGCCACGCGATGCTCGGGTTCTCGGGATCGAGCTCGCTCGCGCGAGCCGCAAGCTCCAGCGCCTTGCCCGCCGCGGAATCCATTTTCAACTTCTGCGACGTCCCGACGAACGAGAGCGCCGCGGCCGTCGCGAGCGACCTCGCATCGCCGCGGCCGATCAACACTTGCGCCGCCGCCGCCCTCCACGCCGGATACCGGTCCGCCGCGGCGGCCCGCGGAGCGATTGCGAAGAGCCACAGCCCCAGAGCCGAGCAGGCCGACAGCGCGAGCACCCGCAAGCGCTTATTCAGACCGGCTCCTCGTGTTTCTGCCCCGATGGCCGGCCGCCGTGAGACCGGCCGTGATCGCGAGCCGCATCGCGTCCTCGACCGAGATATCGAGAGGTTGAACGAGCTCTCGCGGCAAGTACACCGTGTAGCCGCCGAAGGCGTAGCTCATCGGGAAGTACACGGTAACCAGATCGCGTCCGCCGTGCGCTTCGAGCACCGCCGGAGCGTCCTCGCGGGTCACGAAACCGATCGCGTGCACGCCGGCGAAGCGCGCGAGCACCACCCGCTGCAGATCGCGTTTCTCCCCGCTCCCGGACGGCAGCAAGCTCACCACGTCGCGGAATCCGCCGTAGAGCGTCTTCACGAAGGGGATTCGGCCCAGAAAATCGTCCCAGTACTTGAGCAGGATCCGGCCGGCGTAAGCATTCACCAGGCCCCCGACCGCGAGCAGCAGCAAGAATCCGGCGATCAAGCCGAGACCCGGCCAATAGTGCTCCGGACTCACGATGTTGAGCGCGATGAGCGCACGCCGCAGCCAACCCTCGACCGTATGCACCATCCACCAGATCACATAGACGGTGAGCGCCAGGGGTAGAACGGTCACGAGGCCGCTCATGGTCAGCGTCAGGATTTTTCTCACGGGTCCGGCCACGCTCATCGCTGGCGCGGCAGCACGAAGCGCAATCCGTGATAGTTGAGCAGGACTCCGTCGCGCCGGATGCGCTCGAGCGTGAGGCCGTCCGCGAGCGCCGCCCCTTCGCGGTACTTCTGCATGTTGATGTACACGAATCGATCCGCCGGCTTGGCCGCAAATACATGCACGTCCAGGTGCAGGTCGGGCAGGGCCGGCTGGCTCGACAGATCGATTTCGCTGATGGTCGGCAACACCTCCTCGTCGGACGTGTCCGGAGGAGCGGTGAGCACGGGATCGCGCACGTGGGCCGAGCCCGCGGACGAGGCGTCCCTCGCCGCTGCGCGCGCACCCTTGCTTGCGGCGGTCA
>JBEKVP010000288.1:0-4163 GCA_049513935.1 Steroidobacteraceae bacterium | reverse complement strand
CGCAGCGGCTTGGATGCGACCAAGATCTGCTTCGAGATCACGGAGACCGCGGCGATCGCGAGCTTCTCGCAGGCGAACCGCTTCATTCAGGCGCTCAAGGAGCTCGGCTGCAAGTTCGCGCTTGACGATTTCGGCACCGGGCTCTCCTCATTCGGCTATCTCAAGCACTTTCCGGTCGACTTCCTGAAGATCGACGGCAGCTTCGTCAAGGAAATCCTGCACGATCCGATCGACCGCGAGATGGTGCGCTCGATCAACGAAATCGGACACCTCACCGGCAAGCAGACCATCGCGGAATTCGCCGAGAACAACGAGATCATCAACATGCTACGCAGCCTCGGCGTCGACTACGCGCAGGGCTACGGCGTTTCGCAGCCGCAGCGGGTGCTGAAGGCCGCCAACATCGCCTGAGCTCGAGGCCGCGCCTACATCGATGGCCACGCTCGATCTGTCCGTCGTCATCGCTTACATGGCCGGTATCCTGGCCGCCGGGTTCTGGGCGCGCCGCAAAGCCACCACCCAGGACCAGTTCCTGGTCGCCGGGCGCTCCGTGGGTCCCTGGCTCTACACCGGCACGCTCGCCGCCGTCATCCTGGGCGGCGCCTCGACGGTCGGGGGCGTGAAGCTCGGCTACCAGTACGGCATCTCGGGCCTGTGGTTCGTGTTCATGTTCGGGCTCGGCATCATCGTGCTGAGCGTGGTGCTGGTCGAGCGGATTCTCGGGCTCGATCTGTACACCGTTCCGGAGCTCCTGCAAAGGCGTTACCGGCCGGCGGCCCGCGTCTCGGGTGGGGTCATCATGGCGGCGTATGACCTCATGGTGGCCGTCACCGCGACCATCGCGGTGGGCTCGCTCACGGAGGTCATCGTCGGTATCCCGAAGACGCCCGCCATTCTCCTGAGCAGTGCCGTGATGGTGGCCTACTCGGTGCTCGGCGGCATGTGGTCGCTGACCCTCACGGACATCATCCAATTCGTCATCAAGACGGTCGGGATTTTCTTCGTGCTGCTGCCGGGCGCGATCATCCACGCGGGCGGCTGGGCCGCGATGCACGCGAAGCTGCCGCCGCAGTTCTTCTCGCCGGTCAACATCGGCTGGCCGAAAATCCTCTCGTTCTTCCTGCTGTATTTCTTCGGCATCATCATCGGCCAGGACATCTGGCAGCGCGTGTTCACCGCGCGCAGCGTCAAGGTGGCGCGCAACGGCGGTATCGGCGTCGGCCTGTATTGCGCGGCCTATGCCGCCGCCGGCGCGCTGATCGGCACGGCGGCGCACGCGTTCTTGCCGCCGCTCGCCGACGGCGACGCGGCGTTCGCGCAAGCCGTGAACGCGGTCCTTCCCGCCGGCCTGCGGGGGCTGGTCCTCGCCGCCGCGCTTGCGGCCATCATGTCGACGGCGAGCGCCTGCCTGCTGGCTTCCTCGACGGTGCTGCTCGAGGATGTCTACCTGCCCTTGCGCGCCGTCGCGAGTGCCGGCTCGGTCAGGCAGAGCCGCAGCGTGACCCTCGCGCTTGGCCTCATCATGACGCTGCTCGCTTGTGCCATGCACGATGTCATCGCGGCGCTCACCATTGCCTACGATTTTCTGGTCGGAGGGCTGCTCGTGCCTCTGGTCGGCGCGATGCTGTGGCGCGGCGGAACGAGCGCGGGCGCGCTGACGTCGATCGGCGTCGGTGGTACCCTCGTCGCGGTGCTGCTGGCCTGGGCGGGGTTGGATTCGGATGCGCCGATTTACTTCGGTCTCGCCGGCAGTGCGATCTCTTACATCCTAGTGAGCCTTCTCACCCGAATCGCGCGCTGATTCTCATGCCCTACATCAAACCCGACGTGACCGGCTCGCATCGCTACGATCCGATGAAGGAGCCCCGCTATACCGACATCGCGACCTTCATGCGCGCGCCGCTCGCCGGCTCTCTGGCGGATGTCGACATCGGTCTCATCGGCGTACCGACCGATCTCGGCGTGACCAATCGCCCCGGGGCGCGGCACGGGCCGCGCGAGATCCGCAACGCATCGAGCCTGATGCGTACCTATAACCTGGCGCTCGACATCAACCCGTATGAGCTGTGCCGGATCGCGGACCTCGGCGATGTGCATCTGTCGCACCGTTTCGATCTCGAGCGGCAGAACGCCGATATCGAGGCGTTCTACCGCAAGGTTCATGAGGCCGGTATCCGGCCGGTCTCGGCCGGCGGGGACCATTCCATTACCTACCCGATCTTCAGGGGCATCGCGCCAGGCGGTTCCCTCGGTATGGTGCACATCGACGCGCACACCGATACCTGGGGCGAATTCTACGGCTCGAAATTCACGCACGGCGCTCCGTTTCGGCTGGCGGTGGAGGCGGGATTGCTCGATCCGAAGCGCACCATCCAGATCGGCATTCGCGGCGGCCAGAATTACCTGGACGGCATCGAGTTCTCGCGCGATCACGGCATGCGGGTGGTGTTCATGGAGGAGTTCGCCGAGATCGGCGTCGAGCGGGTGATCGAGCTCGCGCGCGCCGTGGTGGGCGACCGGCCGACCTACTTGTCGTTCGACGTCGATGGGCTGGATCCTGTGTACGCGCCGGGAACGGGAACGCCGGAGATCGGCGGCATCAGCACCCTCGACGCGCAGCGCCTGCTGCGCGGCCTGCGCGGACTCGATCTCGTCGGCGGCGACGTGGTCGAGGTGGCGCCGCCCTACGACCCGAGCGGCAATACCGCGCTGGTCGGCGCCACCATGATGTTCGAGATTTTATGCTTGATCGCCGACCGCCACTTCGGCGCGCGCCGCGCCTGAGGCGTCAGCGCATCCGCACCACGATACCCTCGCCGGTGTGGTCCACGCTCAGCGCCGGATCGCGGGCGAGCACCTGGACGAGCGAATCCGCGTCGTCCGCGTCGAATACGCCGGTGTAGATCCGCTCCGCGACCCCGTTGCCTTCCAATCGTATGGGATTCGCGCGGTAGCGATTGAATTCGCTCACGATCTGACCGAGCGTCTGGTCCCTGAAGATGAGCCGGCGCTCGCGCCAAGCCACGGTATCGCTCACGTTGTTCACCTCGCGAATGCTCACGGATCCTGCATGGTTCACTCGAGCCTCCTGGCTCGCGTCGAGGCTGCGGCTCGAGGCGCGCAGGGCGGAATGCGCGATCGAGCCTCCCAGCGCCCGCGCATCGCCCGTCGATCCGTCCGGTGACGCCGGTGCGGCAGGCGTCACGTTGACGCGACCCTCGAGGACGGCGACGACCGTGCCGTCGTCCCGGCGATAGACGTCGAACTGCGTGCCCACTGCCTGCACCATGGCGTCGTCCGTGTACACGCGAAACGGCCGGCTCGCGTCATGATGCACGCGGAACAGGGCCTCGCCGCGCAGCAGCCGGACTTCGCGCTCGCCCGCGGCGAGCCGGACGGCCACCCGGGAGTGGGTATTCAAGTACACCACGGAGCCGTCCTCGAGCTCGAACGTGCGCTGCTCGCCCGTGGCGGTCTCGAATTCCTGGAAGCTCGAGCGGCGCTCGGCGAGCCAGGCCCAGCCGCCGGCCGCCGCCAGCAGCACGCTCGCCGTGCCGCTCGCTCGACCTTGCGGAGGACCGGCGCCGGGCCTACACGGCCGACATCGGTCTCGATCCCGAGTGCGGCCCGCCGCCCCTGCACTAGGCGCATCGAGTCCCAGGTGAGCCCGCCGCGGCGCTAGCGGGACCACTCGAAACGCATCGACAGGTCCACCGCGCGCACGTGCTTGGTGATGCTGCCCACGGAAATGAAATCGACGCCGGTTTCAGCGATCCTGCGAATGGTGTCGAGGGTCACGCCGCCGGAGGCCTCGAGTTTCAGGGGGCGCGCGGCCGCGCGGTTCACGACGACCGCCTGAACCAGGGTCTCGAGCGGGAAATCGTCGAGCATGGCGATGTCCGCGCCCGCGGCGATTGCCTGGCGCAATTCGTCGAGGCTCTCGACCTCGACCTCCACCGGAACTTTGGCGCCGCTCGCGCGGGCTGCGGCGACCGCCCGCTCGATGGAGCCGGCCGCCATGATGTGATTTTCCTTGATGAGGATCCCGTCGAAGAGCCCGAGGCGGTGGTTTTGACCGCCCCCGACCCGCACCGCGTATTTCTGGGCGGAGCGCAGCCCGGGGATGGTCTTGCGGGTGTCGAGCAGGCGGCACGCGGTGCCCT
>JBEKVP010000287.1:0-4174 GCA_049513935.1 Steroidobacteraceae bacterium | reverse complement strand
TGACGAACAGCGGCTCGGCGGCTTCGGCATCGGCCGGATAGAGCGCAATGCCGATCTTGACCGCGGTGTGCAGCTCGATCTCATCGACGAGGAGCGGCGCCGCGAACGAATCGACGATCCGCTCCTCGATCCAGCGGGGCAACAGGGAATCCGGAACATTGGGGACCGCCACCGCGAAGCGGTCCCCACCGATGCGGGCGAGCGTGGCGGACTCCCCGGCCGTGCGCTGGAGGCGATTCGCGAGCTCTTTGAGCACCTGGTCGCCCGCATGGCGGCCCAAGGTATCGTTGACGGTCCTGAAGCGCTGCAGATCGATGATCATGACCGCGAGCTCGCGCGGTTCCGCGCGCGCGGCGTTCATCGATTGAGCCAGGCGGTCGAAGAATAATTGGCGGTTGGGGAGGCCGGTCAGCGTGTCGTAGTACGACACGTAGGTGAGGCGCTCTTCCTTGTCGATGTAATCGAGCGCGAACGAAATGTCGCCCGCCAGGTCCTTCAGCAGCTTGAGCTCTTCGTAATCGAAAAATCCGATCTCGCCCGCATACAGCACCAGAACCGCGCTGACCTCGCCCGCCACCAGCAGCGGCATCGCGATCATCGATCGATAGCCCCGCGCCGACGCCTCGCTCTTCGCGATCACGTGCGGGTTCGACTCGATGTCGTTCGCGACGACCATTTTCTTGTACAAGATCGCCTGCCCCACGGCGCCCGAGTCCTGGGTTTTGCCGTCGAGGGCGGCCTCCATGTGGCCGAGGTAACCGTTGTCGAAGCCGTCGCGCACCAGCGGCGCGGCGCGCGTGGAGCCCGGCGCCACGGCGCCTACCCACGCCATACGGAAGCCCCCCTGCTGCACGGCGATGTGGCAGGATTCGCGGAACAGCTCTTGGCGATCGCGAACGCGCACGATGGTCGAGTTGATGCCGCTCAGCACCGCTTGGATCCTGCTCAGCCGGGCGATCCGATCCTCCTGAAAGCGCCGCTGCGTGATGTCGCGCGCCACTCCCCGGTAGCCCGAAACGCGGTCGAATTCGTCGAGCAGGGGCAGCGCGTTGTTCTCGAGCGCCCGGACGCCGCCGGCGGCATGTTGGAAGTTGAACGTGAGATCGCGCCAGCCGGTCTTCTCGATGAGACCGCGGCCCAAGAGATCCGCGACCGTCTGCCGCGAGTCGGCACTCACGATGTCGAGGCAATTGCGGCCGACCAGCGATGCCGGCGCGTAGCCGAGGATGGCTTCCACGGCGGGACTGCAAAACGCGTACACGCCCTGCGCATCGATCTCCCAGATCCATTCCTGGGTCGCCTCGGCTATCGAACGGAAGCGCTCTTCGCTCGCTCGCAGCGCCTCCTCGACGCGAATGCGGTCGGTAACGTCCTGGATCTGCCAGATGAAATAGTGTGGCTCGCCGCTCTGCTGCCAGACCAGAGATCCCGCGATCTCGGTCCACACGACGGCGCCGTCCTTGCGGATGAAGCGCTTGTTCGTGCGGTAAGCTTCGACTTGGCGAAGCAGCACCTCGCGTATCTGGGGGCCGTCCGCGAAGCGGTCCTCGGGGTGGGTGATCGACAGCGCATCGCGGGTCAACAGCGCCGATTCGCCGTAGCCCAGAATCTTGCAGAGCGCCGGGTTCACCGCGAGCCAGCGTCCGTTCGGATCGACCAGGGCCATGCCGATCGAGGAGTAGTGCATGGCAAAGCGGAAGCGCTCTTCGCTTTCCTCGAGTTTCCTCATCGCCCAGCGCTTGGATTCCCGCTCCTCAGTCTCCTTGAGCGCGCGCCGCACTGCCGGTCCGAGCCGCACGCGGCTGTCCTTGAGCACGTAGTCGACGGCACCCTGCTTCATGGCCTCGATGGCGCGCTCTTCACCGATGGTTCCGGAGACGAATATAAAGGGTGTGTCGGGACGCTGGCGCTGCGCGATACGCAGTGCCTCGGAACCGTCGAAGCCCGGCAATGAGTAGTCCGACAGGATTAGATCCGGCGCGAAGGCGGCGAGCGCGAGCTCGTAAGCGGCCGCGGAATCAACGCGCTGGATGTCGATGGACAGCCCGCTGCGGCGTAATTCGCGCACGATGAGGTCGGCGTCCTCCGCCCGGTCCTCCACCAGCAACACCTTGATCACCGAAGATACGTTCAAGTTCCAGCTCTCGACCCCGTCCCGCTCCTGCGCCGAGGAGGTCTGCATGACCACGGGAATGATTCTAGCCGCAGGGTCGCCTTGTCTGCACCGCAGTGCGACAACAAACCCAATCTCGCTCGCCGGGCGAGCCGCTGGATAGCGAAAAAACCCCGCTTTGGATGTCGGGGAAACGCTAGGTCGATATGTAAAAGAGGCGCGCGGGCCGCGCGCGGTGACCTTTGCGGCCACATACCGTACTCTAGCGGTACGGCGGGTTGCGCTCGCACCAGCACCCTAAGACAGACGTGATCGAATTGAAATCCGAATTCCTGCGCACGCTCACCGAGCGCGGGTACATCCATCAGCAGACTGACGCCGAAGCGCTCGATCAGCGCGCCAACTCAGGCATCGTGACGGCTTACATCGGATTTGACGCGACGGCGGACAGCCTGCACGTCGGCAGCCTGGTGCAGATCATGCTGCTGCGCCGCCTGCAGCAGACGGGGCACCGCCCCATCGTACTGATGGGGGGCGGGACCACCAAGGTAGGAGATCCGTCGGGGCGCGACGAATCGCGCCAGCTTCTGACCGACGAGCAGATCAACGCCAACATCGCCGGCATCCGCGAGATCTTCGGTCACTACCTGCGATTCGACGACAGCCCCACCGGCGCGCTCATGGTCAATAACGATGATTGGCTGTCGGGCTTGATGTACATCCCGTTCCTGCGCGAGATCGGCAGGCACTTCTCGATCAATCGCATGTTGACCCTGGACAGCGTGAAGCTGCGGCTCGAGCGCGAGCAGCCGCTCACCTTCTTGGAGTTCAACTACATGATCCTGCAGGGCTACGACTTCGTCGAGCTCAACAAGCGCTACGGCTGCATCCTGCAGATGGGCGGCTCGGATCAATGGGGCAATATCCTGCAGGGCGTGGAACTCGGACGCCGGGTAAGGGAGCGGGAGTTGTTCGGGCTCACCTCGCCGCTCATCACTACGGGTTCGGGCGCCAAGATGGGCAAGACGGCGAGCGGCGCCGTATGGCTCAGCGGCAAGCGGCTGTCGGCCTACGACTATTGGCAATATTGGCGAAATACCGAGGATGGGGACGTCGGGCGATTCTTGCGCATGTTCACTGACCTGCCGCTCGCGGAGATCAGCCGCCTTGCGGAGCTGAAGGGCGCCGAGATCAACGAGGCCAAGAAAATCCTCGCCACGGAGACCACGCGCCTTTGCCACGGCGATGCCGCGGCGCGCAAGGCGACCGACACGGCGGCGAAGGCTTTCACCGGGACCGCGGCGGAGGGGCTGCCCACCATGACGCTCGGCCCGGACGCAGCCGTCGTCGATGCCATGGTGCAACTCGGCATGGCGGTGTCGAAAAGCGAGGCGCGGCGCTTGATCGAACAGGGCGGGGTCAAGCTCAACGATCGGAGGGTCCCTTCCGCGACCGCCACGCTCTCCGCCGCCGACTTCGATGAGCGCGGCACGGCACGGCTCACCGTCGGCAAAAAGCGCCACGGGCTGATCAAGCGCGGGTGAGCAGGGATTGGCAGGGGATTTTCCGGGCCGCCGTGAATCCGTCCATGAGGCTGCGGGAAATCCCCTCCCAACCCCACGGGTGCTGCGTCGCGACAGATGGCGAATCGGACCTAAGCGCAGCGGGTTGACACGCCCGAGCCGGGGGCTATACTGCGCGCCCTTCCAGGTGAAAGGCGATTTCGAGACTTCTGTGCAGATTGACGGAGTCGTAAATCGCGCTATACTTGGAAGTTCGGCCCGGGCCTTTGTCGCCACGGGTATTCTTTAAAAATTCGAATAGGTAACTTGTGTGGGGACTCGTGTCAGCACCTTTGGTGCAATTGATTCGAGTTCCAAACGACCAGACGTTCATTCGTGAACGAATGCGAGTTTGGGATCGAGATTGCTTCAGTTCTAAAGTGTATTAACTGAAGAGTTTGATCCTGGCTCAGATTGAACGCTGGCGGCGTGCCTAACACATGCAAGTCGAGCGGTAACAGGTGTAGCAATACATGCTGACGAGCGGCGAACGGGTGAG
>JBEKVP010000286.1:0-4174 GCA_049513935.1 Steroidobacteraceae bacterium | reverse complement strand
GCGAACGTCGAGGAGCAGATTCATCATTTGATGGAGTTGCCGGGCATCGGCGCCTGGACCGCACAGTACATCGCCATGCGCGCGCTGCACTGGCCTGACGCCTTCCCCGGCACGGACTTGATGCTGCTGCGGGCCGCGAAGCAGAGCGCGCGGGAATTGCACGCGCGCGCGGAAGGCTGGAGGCCCTGGCGCGCCTATGCCACGCATTATTTATGGCAATCGCTAGGAGTGTATCCATGAACAGCTATACCTACATCGACAGCCCCATCGGCCGGCTGCTCTTGGGCACCGACGGCGAGGCCTTGATCCGCATCGACATGGACGTGCCGAGCCGCCCGCCGCGCGAGCTCGCGAGCTGGACCTCTGACGCCTCTCTGGGTCCGTTGCCCGAGGTGGCGCGGCAGCTCGATGAGTACTTCACCGGCCGTCGCCGAGCCTTTGACGTGGCGCTGCGTCTTGAGGGCACGGAGTTTCAGCGCCGTGCCTGGCGGAGCCTCATGGAGATTCCCTACGGCGAAACGCGCAGCTACGGCGAGCAGGCGAAGCGCATCGGCAACCCGAACGCCTCGCGCGCGGTGGGTCTTGCCAACGGCCGCAACCCGATCCCCATCGTCGTCCCGTGCCACCGGGTGATCGGCGCCGACGGCTCGCTCACGGGATTCGGCGGCGGCATCGAGCGCAAGCGCTGGTTGCTGGAGCACGAGGGCCGCAGCGGCGGCGTTCGGCAGCTGGTGCTCCGCAGCGCGGCGGC
Organism: Steroidobacteraceae bacterium; assembly: GCA_049513935.1. Lineage (GTDB taxonomy): Bacteria > Pseudomonadota > Gammaproteobacteria > Steroidobacterales > Steroidobacteraceae > Bog-1198. Next base: position 3,423 of record JBEKVP010000286.1, on the reverse strand, counting down.
TGGCGCGGAGCCCAGCAGCTGGTGCTCCGGGGCCGCGCTCAAATCATCGGCAAGATGACCGTGAAAATCGCGCCGCTGCCATCCGCCCGGTTCGCGGCCAGGGCCTTGCCGTCGTGAAACTCGGCGATGAGCCGCACGATGTAGAGGCCTAAGCCGAAGTGCGGCTTGTCGTCCCGGCCCAGGCGATGCTCGAACAGGGACTCAAACAAGCGCTCGAGCATTGAGGTGGGGATCGGCGCCCCGTCGTTCGCGACGCTGAGCTCGTAATTGCTGCCCGAGCGCGCGAGCCGCACCGTGATGGCGCCCGAGGCCGGGCAAAAGTCCACGGCGTTCTCGACGAGCTTGTCGAGCATCTGCACGATGAGGTCGGGCGCGCCGCGCATGAAGCAAGGGTCGGGCGGAATCTCGAGGTCCAATCGGGCGGCCGGAAACGCATCTCGGTAGCCCGCGACGGCCGATGCGAGCAATTCCCGCAGATCGAAATTCGCGCGCTCGGCTTGCTTGATGCTCTCTTCGACCCGTGCCGCGGCGCCAAGCGCGCTCAAGATGGACTGCAGGCGCAGAACGCCCTCTCGCGCGCGGATCAAGTAGCCGCGCTGATCTGCCCGCACGCCTTCCGATTCGAGGTTGTCGAGCGAGGAGCGCACGATGGTGAGCGGGGTGCGCAGCTCATGCGCGAGCTTCCCGCCCAAGGTGCGCAGGTACTGAGTGTGCTCGTTCAGGCGCGCGAGCAGCCGCTCGAAGCCGCGCGCCAGCGCGCCGATCTCATCGCCGCGCGCCGACTCGGGCATCTCCAGCCGGATGCGGCCGTCGTTCCCCACCGCGGCGTCGGCCGCGGCGCGCAGCCGGCCGATCCGTATGCTGATCATGGTGGCGACGCCGACCGCGAACACCACGGCGAGCGCCGTGGCGAACACCGTGAGATTGAATAGATGCATCAGTGCCTGGTCGCGCAGCTCCAGCAATTGATCGCCGGCCTGCTCGAGGACCACGGCGCCGTGCACCCGTTCGCCGATCACGATGGGGGCGGCGGCGAGCAGCAAGAGCTCCTGGCTGCCGCCCGCGCGCAGCCACTCCGCCGCCGGATGACCGGCAAGCGCGGCGGCGACGCTCGTACCCGCGATCCGGTCGGGACGCGATTGCTGCAGCGGCCACGAGGAGGTGTCGACGGTGACGAAGCGGCGGTACCAGCTGCCGCCCTCATCGGGCTCTTCGTCCGGTGCGCTTTCGCTCAAGGAGCCGGTGACGCCGAGCTTGAAGCCGTTCGCATCGATCACCGAGGCGCGCGTACCCGCGCGGATGAAGATGGCGAGCAGCTCATCGAGCCCCGGCGTGGCCATGATCAGGCGTCCGCCGCGCTCCCCTTCCGACCCGGCCGCAAAGCCCGCTCGGCCGCCGGCACCGTCCCGGGCCTCGACCCACAGGCGCGATCCCACCAGGCTCAAAGGCACGCGCGCCTCCAGGTGATACCCCCGGGAGGTCTGCAGCCAGAAAGCCTGAATGCGCGGTTCGGCGGCGGCGCGATCGATGCCATCCTCGGCCTTGACCACGGTCTGCGCCTGAATCGGGCCGGGCGCCCCGGTGGCGAAGAAATAAGCGCCGAGGGAGCCGTCGGGCCTCTCGACCGTGAGGTCGACCCGATCGAAGCGGTCGCGATCGGGGTGTGGGTCGGCAGGCTCGGCCACGAAATGCGGATCGTCGACCTCGAGATAAAGGAACAGATAGCGCTCAGTCGATCCGGCCTGGAGCCGTGCGGCGTAGCCGCCCGTGCTCGGCAGCGGTCTGGGATCGGCCGGCACGTCCCAATCCTCGCGATAGCCGTCGAGCAAGGGTTGACCGTGGAGCGGAAACACGTAGAGATCGCCCCGATCCTGCGCGAACGGCTCGGTATCGTCGACGTCGCGGAACACCCGCTGCGGCTCGGACGACAAGGCGTGCGCGATGGTATCCGCGCTCGCCTCGAGCGCACGCTCCTGCGCCGTACGTAAAGTGTTCTCCAGTTCACGCGCGTATTGGCAGCCGGCCCACGGCAGGATGAGCGTCGTGAGCGCGACGATCAGGAGTTGCAGGCGGATGCTCACTCGACCCAGCGGTACCCCATTCCATACACCGTTTGGATGGCGTCGAAGGCCGCGTCGACCTCGAGGAATTTGCGCCGCAGCCGCTTGATGTGGGACGTGATGGTGTTGTCGTCCAGGACGACGTTCGCGGCATCCATCAGCTGCTGACGGTTTTTCACGTGGCCGGGGTTGCGCGCGAGCGCGTGCACGATCCAGAACTCCGTGAGGCTCAGCGTCACGGGCGTGCCGTTCCAGGTGGTCTGCATCTTCTCGCAATCGATCACGAGTGCCCCGCGCCGCAGGATCTCGGAGGCGTTATCCGGCCGCCGCAGAGCATCGATGCGCCTGAACAGGGCCGCGACACGCGCCGCCAGGTGCGGCAGGCTCACATCCTTGGTGAGAAAGTCGTCCGCCCCCAGGCGCAACCCGGACACGGCATCGAGCTCGCTGTCCCGGGCCGTCAAGAAAATGATGGGCAGCTCCGCCGACATCGCGCGCAGATCCCGGCACAGGTCGAACCCGCCCTCGGCCTCGTCCTCGAGGGAAATATCGATGATCGCGAGATCCGGCAACCGGGTGCTGAACGCTTGCATGGCGAGCTTGCGGTTGCCGTAGGTCTTGACCAGATAGCCGTGCCGGGCGAGCGCGGCGGCGTAATTCTCCCTGAGCGCCGGCTCGTCCTCGACGATCCCGATGTGCTTCTTCACGCCACGATCATAGCCGAAGGCCGAGCGGGCGGGACGGGCGAAGGCCGCACAAATCGACGTTGCCATACTTGGTCAGAATTGGCCTTCGCCAAGCCTCAATCGCGGCCGTGGAACTCGACAGTGGCATCCGACACTTGAACTCCCGACAAGCACAACGAGGCCAAGCGTGAAACCATCGAGCTCGAAGCCATTTGGATTACCCGGCAGCCTCTGGTCGCTTCGCTGGGAGGCCGCGCACAACTGGCTGGCGCTCGGGCTGCTGCTTGCCGCCTGGAACAGCGCGGAGGACGCTGGCAACGAGCGCCGGCCGGCGTCATTGCGCGGCTACTCGTATGTCTCGGTGCGGGCAGCGACGCGCGCCGCGGGCATCGAGGCGCGCCCCGCCGCAGACATCGACTAGATCGGCTCCTCGTCGGCGCGCGACCTTGCTCGACCAGGGGTCACGAAATTGTCAACGAACTGTAAAGCTTGGTATCTCTAATGTCGCGGCGTCTATGATGGCCGTCGACACCAGTAAGCAGATTCTCATCGTCGATCGGGATGTCGCGGAAGTCGAACCGCTCCGGCAGACACTGTCGGACGCCGGGTTTATGGTCCGCGCGATCACCGACGGTGCCGCGGCGATTGCCGCCGTATCCGAGCGGCCTCCGCATCTG
>JBEKVP010000285.1:0-4185 GCA_049513935.1 Steroidobacteraceae bacterium | reverse complement strand
GGTGGCGAGGGCCCGCTCGGCATCCACGATACCGCCCACGCCGATAATCGGAAAGCCTGCTCCGAGCTCGGCCCGCAACGCCGAGATGATGGCGACCGACCGGGCGTGCAGGGGAGCCCCCGAAAGGCCGCCGCCGCGCTCGGGAGGCCACGCGGCGCCGAGCGGCGCGAGATCGGTGGTGGTATTGGTGGCGATGACGCCGTCGATGCCGAGGGAGCGCACGATCGCCGCGATCGCCGCGATCTGGGCCGCGGCGAGATCGGGCGCGATCTTGACCAGCAGCGGCACGCACCGGCCGTGCCGCCCGGTCAGATCGGCTCTCGCCTCGAGGAGCGCCCCGAGCACCCGCTCCAATCCGTCCTTGTCCTGCAGCTCGCGCAGGCGCGCCGTGTTGGGCGACGAGACATTGACCGCGACGTAATCGGCGTGCGGATAGACCTTGCGCAGGCACGCGACGTAGTCCTCGAGAGCCCGCTCGATCGGCGTGTCGGCGTTTTTCCCGATGCTGACGCCGCGGATGCCTCGAAAGTGCGTGCGCGCGAGCTGCGCCACCAAGTGATCGACGCCCCTGTTGTTGAATCCCATACGGTTGACGAGCGCGGCTCCCGGGCCGCGGAACATGCGCGGCTTGGGGTTGCCGGGCTGCGGCCGCGGCGTCACCGTCCCGAGCTCGATGTGGCTGAATCCCATGCCGGCGAGCGCATCGAGGTAGTCGCCGTTTTTGTCGAAGCCCGCGGCGAGTCCCAAGGGATGCGCGAATGTGAGTCCGAGGCACGAGAGTTCGAGCCCCGCCGGGGGCACCGCAATCGGTCCGAGCGGCCGCAGCCACTTGAGGCCCGATAGCCCCACGTCATGTGCGAGCTCCGGATCGAAGCGCGACAGAATCGGCAGCGATCCGCGGGCGATGGCGGCCGCGAGTCTCACCCCCGCGCCCCGGCGGCGCGGCGCGATTGCGGCGCATTCATGTCCCGGACTTAGGCTCCCTAATAATGCACATGGGCGATCTTCCATTGGCCGATAGCCGTTAAATTACGCGAGAATGACGGGTACGGCCAAACAAAATAATCAGGCGCGCTTGCGTTGCGCGGCGCGCCCCGCCGGTGCGCACCGTGGGCTGCGCGCTCGCTCGAGCGCGGTCCGCAGATACCGGCCCGTATACGAGGACGGGTTCGCGGCGATCGCTTCCGGGGTGCCGGTCGCGACGATGCGGCCGCCACCATCGCCGCCCTCCGGCCCCAAGTCGACCACCCAATCCGCCGTCTTGATCACGTCGAGATTGTGCTCGATCACGATGACCGTGTTGCCTTCATCGCGCAGCCGATGCAGCACCACGAGGAGTTGTGCGATATCCGCGAAGTGCAACCCCGTGGTCGGCTCGTCGAGGATGTACAGCGTGCGGCCGGTGGCGCGCTTGGAAAGCTCCTTGGCGAGCTTGACTCGCTGCGCTTCTCCGCCCGAGAGCGTCGTTGCGCTCTGGCCGAGCCGCACGTACGAGAGCCCCACGTCGAGCAGGGTCTGAAGCTTCGGCTGCACGGTCGGCACGGCCGAGAAAAACGGCAAGGCGTCCTCGACGGTCATGTCGAGCACTTCTTGAATGTTCTTGCCCTTGAAGCGGATCTCGAGCGTCTCGCGGTTGTAGCGCTTGCCGCGGCAGACGTCGCACGGGACGTAGACATCGGCGAGGAAGTGCATCTCGACCTTGATGACCCCGTCGCCCTGGCAGGCCTCGCAGCGGCCGCCCTTCACGTTGAAACTGAAGCGCCCCGCCTCGTAGCCGCGCGCTCGAGCTTCGGGTACGGCGGCGAAGATCTCGCGGATCGGCGCGAAGAGTCCCGTATAGGTGGCGGGATTCGAGCGCGGCGTGCGGCCGATCGGACTCTGATCGATCTCGATCACGCGGTCGATGTAGTCGAGCCCCTCGATGCGCTCGAAGTGCGCCGAGCCCGGCGCGGCGCGGTTCAATTGCGTCGCGACCGCGCGGAACAGAGTGTCGTTCACGAGCGTCGATTTACCCGAGCCCGACACTCCCGTGACGCAGGTCATGCATCCAAGCGGAAATTCGGCCGTGACGTCCTTGAGGTTATTGGCTGTGGCGCCCAAGACGCGCAACATGCGCTTCGGGTCCGGCGCATGCCGTGCCTTCGGAATCTCGATGCGGCGCCGGCCGCTCAGATATTGGCCCGTGATCGAATCGGGATGGGCCGCGACCTCGGCCGCCGTGCCCTGGGCGACGACCTCCCCGCCATGCACGCCCGCGCCGGGACCCAGGTCCACCACGTAGTCGGCCTGACGGATGGCATCCTCATCGTGCTCGACCACGATCACCGTGTTGCCGAGATCGCGCAGGTTCACCAGGGTGTCGAGGAGTCGCTGGTTGTCGCGCTGATGCAATCCGATGGAGGGCTCATCGAGGATGTACATCACTCCGACGAGACCCGAGCCGATCTGGCTCGCGAGGCGAATGCGCTGCGCCTCGCCGCCGGAGAGCGTGTCGGCGCTGCGATCGAGTGTGAGATAGCCGAGGCCCACGTTGGCCAAAAATCCGAGCCGATCGCCGATTTCCTTGACGATCTTGACCGCGATCTCGCCGCGCCATCCCGGCAGCTTGAGCTTCGCGAAGAACTCGATCGCGCGATCGACGCTGAGCGAGGAAACCTCGGGTGCGTTCTTGCCGTCGATGAATACGTTACGCGCCGCCCGGTTGAGCCGCGTTCCCCGGCATTCGGGGCACGGCCGCGCGGAGCGGTACTTGGCGAGCTCCTCGCGCACGGTTGTCGATTCGGTCTCCCGGTAGCGCCGCTCCAGGTTATTGACGATGCCCTCGAACGCATGTCTGCGCTTGATCGTCCCGCCTTTGCCGTCGAGGTACTTGAATTCGATTTGCTCATCGTCGCTGCCGAACAGCACCAGCTTCTTGATGGTCTGCGGCAGGGTTTCCCAGGGCGCCTCGATGTCGAACTTCGTATGCCGCGCGAGCGACTGAATGAGCTGGAAATAATAGGCGTTGCGCCGATCCCAGCCGCGCACCGCGCCGCCCGAGAGCGAGAGGTGCGGGTTGGCGACGATCTTGTCGGGATCGAAAAATTCCTGGGTGCCGAGGCCGTCGCAGCTCGGACAGGCGCCGATCGGGCTGTTGAAGGAGAACAGGCGCGGCTCGAGCTCGGAAAGCGAATAATTGCACACGGGGCATGCGAACTTGTTGGAGAACACGAGCTCGGCGCGCTTCGGCTCGTCCATGTACGCGGCCCGCGCCACGCCAGCTCCCAAGCGCAGCGCGGTCTCGAACGACTCGGCCAGCCGCTGACTCAAGTCGGACCTCACCCGGAAGCGGTCGACGATCGCCTCGACCGTGTGCTTGCGCCGCACATCGAGCTTCGGCGCCTCGTCGAGCTCGACCACCTCGCCGTCGATCCGCGCGCGCACGAAGCCGCCGGCCCTCAGCTCCTCGATGAGCTCGGCGTGCTCGCCCTTGCGCTCCGAGATTGCGGGCGCGAGCAGCATCATGGCGGTGCCCTCGGGCTGCTCGAGGACCGCATCGACCATCTGACTCACGGTCTGCGCGGCGAGATCGATGTGGTGGTCGGGGCAACGAGGCGTGCCCGCGCGGGCGTAGAGAAGCCGCAGATAATCGTAGACCTCCGTGACCGTGCCCACGGTCGAGCGGGGATTGTGGGAGGTCGATTTTTGCTCGATCGAGATCGCCGGAGAGAGGCCCTCGATGGTGTCGACGTCCGGCTTCTCCATCATCGAGAGAAACTGGCGGGCGTAGGTCGAGAGCGATTCCACGTAGCGGCGCTGGCCCTCGGCGTAAATCGTATCGAACGCCAGGGAGGATTTGCCGGATCCCGACAAGCCGGTGAACACGATCAACCGATCGCGCGGCAGGTCGAGGTCGATATTCTTCAAGTTGTGGGTCCGGGCACCCCGGATGCGGATATTTTGCATGCAACCAATCACTATACGCCCGGCGTCAAGGGGGGTACACGAAAGCCCTGGCCGCGAACCCTCGACGGGCCGCCCGCCGGACAGCGGCCCCGAGTAACTCGATGAGCGCGCAACTATTCCATCCCATATGGGGCCGGCGCGCGCGTGTACAATATGTGACATCACGAGGCATCGAAGGGGTCAGCCATGGCGCGCGGAGTCAATAAGGTCATATTGGTGGGGAATTTGGGCGCCGACCCC
>JBEKVP010000284.1:0-4189 GCA_049513935.1 Steroidobacteraceae bacterium | reverse complement strand
GGCAGCTCAATTCGGCGATTTCGGCGCGCTCCCGCGCCGGCTTTCGCTCGTGCTGCTGCTGCGCCGCTAGGCGCCACTCACACGCGCTATCGGTCGGCGCCCACAAGACCGAACACCAAACCCTCTCTCTCAAAGTCCGGCGTTTACGCCTGGGACTTCGAGGGGGTACACCGATTGAACGAGAGATCTCATCATGTTGCATAATCCGTCGAGCAAGTACCGTGCTTTCGCCCCCATCGACCTCAAGGATCGTTCCTGGCCCAACGCGTTCATCGCCGCTCCGCCGACCTGGTGCAGCGTCGACCTCCGGGACGGGAACCAGGCGCTGATCGAGCCGATGGATCCGGCGCGCAAGCGCCGCATGTTCGACATGCTGATCCGCATCGGCTTCAAGGAAATCGAGGTGGGCTTTCCCGCCGCCTCTCAGACCGATTTCGATTTCGTACGGGACATCATCGAGCGCAACCTCGTGCCCGATGACGTCACCATTCAGGTGCTCACGCAGGCGCGTCCCGAGCTGATCGCTCGTACCTACGAATCGCTCAAGGGCGCGCGCCGCGCCATCGTCCACGTTTACAACTCGACCTCGGTCGCGCAGCGGCGCGTCGTATTCCGGACCGACCGCGCCGGCATCGTCGACATCGCGGTGCGCGGCGCCGCGCTCGTGCGCGAGTACGCGGAGCGCGACCCAAGCACCGAGTGGATCTTTCAGTACAGCCCCGAGAGCTTCACCGGTACCGAGCTCGACTTTGCGGTCGAGATTTGCGATGCCGTCAACGCGGTGTGGGAGCCGACGCCGCAGCGCCGCTCCATCCTCAATCTGCCGGCGACCGTCGAGATGGCCACGCCCAACGTGTATGCCGACCAGATCGAATGGTTCGGCCGGCACATCCGTCAACGCGACTCGATCGTGTTGAGCGTGCACCCGCACAACGACCGCGGCACGGCCGTCGCGGCCGCGGAGCTTGCGGTGATGGCCGGAGCCGAGCGCGTGGAGGGCACGCTGTTTGGAAACGGCGAGCGCACGGGCAACGTGGATATAGTGACACTTGCCCTTAATATTTATACGCAAGGTGTTGATCCAAAACTGGATTTTTCCAATATCAACGAGGCGGCGCGCTGCGCGGAAGGGTGTAATCAACTGCCGATTCATCCGCGTCATCCTTATGTCGGAGACCTGGTGTTCACCGCCTTCTCGGGCTCGCACCAGGACGCCATCAAGAAGGGCCTCGCGGCGCGTGCCGAGGGCGAGATTTGGGACGTCCCCTATTTGCCCGTCGATCCGAGCGACCTCGGCCGCTCTTATGACTCCATCATTCGAGTCAACAGCCAATCGGGTAAGGGTGGAGTCGCGTACCTGCTCGAGCGCGACTACCAGTTGGTGATGCCGCGGCGGCTGCAGATCGAGTTCAGCCAGGTTGTACAGGCAGCAGCAGATATCACCGGTAAGGAATTGACCTCCCAAGAATTGTGGGACCTCTTTTCGCGCGAGTACCTGGCGCCGCGCGCGCCCTTCGCGTACCGGGCCCATCAGCTCGCGGCCTCGACGGACGGCGCGGACAGCGAGCGGCTGTCGCTGCAGGTCGAGTGCGACGGGCGCCTCGAGACCTGGCACGGACAGGGCTCTGGACCGATCGATGCCATGGTCGCTTCCATCGGCTTGCCCTTCGACGTGCTCTCGTATGAGGAGCATTCGCGTGGCCAGGGGAGCGGAGCCGTGGCGGTGGCCTACATCGAGATCACCACCCGCGCGCGTCGCACTTTGTTCGGCGCCGGGATGCATTCGAACATCATCACGGCATCCCTGCTCGCGATCCTCTCGGCGGTTAACCGCGCCATTGCCATGAATGCGCTGCCGGCCAGGTCCGAGAGCGCGCGCACCGGGACATAACGCGGTGCGAGCCCCCGGGTCATGATGCGGTGCGCGCATCATCACCCGGGCTCGTTTAGTGTAACGCGCTGAAAAATAAGACTTCTCCGGGCACTCTTGAAATCGGGCCGGTAGCCCCGAGTCCTTCAGTTGGTGAGGCAGCCAGGGCGACTAGTTGAATGCAATGCAAAATCCGCTATAGTGCGCAACTTCATGCACCAGCCTGTTCGATCCCATTGATTTCAAGGGCTTTTCTCGAAAAATGAGCGAACGCGAAGACGAACATTTCGACATCGACGAAGAGTTTCTCGGTGAAGCCGAGGAATCTCATGATTTCGATCCTCTGCTGGAGCGCACCGAACGGCGCCCCAAAGCGCCCCCGGCGGTCAAACGCGGCAAAGCGGCTTGGAGCCGGGTCGAGGACGTCTTGGCGGAGCGGCAGTTGGAAAAAGAGCTGCGCGACATTTTCGAAGACGACTGATTTCGTAGAGGATTGATTTTCGTGCGCCGGTCGCCGCAGGTGTCCGGAACAGCGCGCGGGTGACCGTGTCCAAAAATCGCCAATCTTGGGTCGTGCTGAAATTCGGCGGCACCAGCGTGTCGACGGCAGCCAATTGGCGCAACATTGCGGGCGTGCTGCGCGCTCGAATCGCCGAGGGCCTCAAGCCCGTGGTGGTTCACTCGGCGCTCTCCGGCATCACCGACCGCCTCGAGTCGCTGCTCATTGCCGCGACCGCCGGAGGTCACAGCGCGGCGCTCGAGCGGATCGAGGCGCTGCACCGCGAATTGGCCGAGCGGCTCTCGATCGCGCCCGGCGAGCGGTTCGAGCATTTCCTGTCGGAATTGAAGAGCCTCGCCGGACAGCTCGCCGAGCACGGTGGAATCGATGATCGCGCGCGTGCGCGCGTCCTCAGCATGGGCGAGCTCATGGCGACCTCGCTCGGCGCGGTATTTCTGAACGCGCAGGGAATCGAAACGAGCTGGGTCGACGCGCGGGGCGCGCTGCGCGCCGAGCAGCGTCACGGCGCAAACCAGAAGGCGAGCATATTGTCGGCCACTTGCGATTTCGCGCCCGACGCACGGCTTCAGGAGGAGTGGCATTCGCTCGGCGGGATCATCATCACGCAGGGTTTCATCGCGGCGAACGATGCTGGCGACACCGTGCTACTGGGCCGCGGAGGCTCGGACACGTCGGGCTCGTACTTTGCCGCCAAATTGGCCGCCGCGCGCCTCGAGATCTGGACCGACGTTCCCGGCATGTTCAGCGCCAACCCGCGCGCCATCCCGACGGCACGGTTGCTGCGCGCGCTGCACTACGACGAGGCGCAGGAGATCGCGAGCAACGGCGCCAAGGTGCTGCATCCGCGCTGCGTGCTGCCCGTGCGGCAATACAAAATTCCGCTGCACGTCTATGCGACGCAGGCACCGGGTCTCGAGGGCACGGTGATCTCGGCGAATGGCGCCGACAGCGCCGCCCAGGTCAAAGCCATTGCGATCAAGAAGGGTATCACGCTCGTCTCCATGGACAGCCCCGGCATGTGGCACCAGGTGGGATTTCTCGCCGATGCGTTCCAGGTGTTCAAGCAGCAAGGCATGTCGGTCGATCTCATCTCGACCTCGGAGACCAACGTTACCGTGTCGCTCGATCCCACCGCGAACACCCTCGATCCCGCGTCGCTCGCGCGACTCTCGAGCGCGCTCGGCGAGCTCTGCCGAGTGGAGATCTTCGGCCCCTGCGCATCGCTCAGTCTCCTGGGCCACAATATCCGCGGTATCCTGCACGAGCTCGGCTCGGCGTTCGAGTTGTTCCAGGACCACAAGATCTACCTGGTGAGCCAGGCGGCGAACGATCTCAACTTCACCTTCGTGATCGACGAGTCGCAAGGCGACCGGCTGGTACAGCAACTGCACGAACGGTTGATTCAGAGCATCGGCTCCGACAAGGTGCTCGGGCCCACCTGGCTGCAGCTCTTCTCGCCCAAGGAGGCGGCCGCGCCGCCGGCCACGAGTTGGTGGGAAGAGCCTCTGCGACGGCGCCGCCTGCTCGACATTGCGCAGCGCGAATCGGCGGCGTTCGTCTACGACCTCACGAGCGTCGATGCAGCCCTCGCTGCGGTGCGCGGCGTGAAATCCGTGTCGCGCTGGGCGTATTCGATGAAGGCGAACTGGCATGCGGCCATTCTGCGGCGCGTCCACGCCGCGGGGCTCACGATCGAGTGCGTCTCGCAGGGCGAGATCGAGCATGCCTTCGCATCCGTGCCCGGGCTCGCCGCCGATCGGGTGCTGTTCACGCCGAATTTCGCGCCGCGCTCGGAGTAC
>JBEKVP010000283.1:0-4214 GCA_049513935.1 Steroidobacteraceae bacterium | reverse complement strand
CAGGGAATCACGTAAGCTCGACAACTGACCGTACGGCTTGCCGGCCTCGTCGCGCCAATACAGTTGCAATGGCTCGCGGCGTAGATCCACCCGACACGCGGTCAATTGTACGGACTCAAACGTCTGATTCGTGCATTCGACCGCCCGTGCGGTTGTAGCGAAGACAACCAACACAGCCATCAAACCCAGCGGTCGGCGAGACGGTCGCGTCACGCCCACGCCCACGCCTTCACCTCCGCCTCATGCCGCTCGAACCGATCAAGCTCACGACTCCCTTGCGCTCCAACACGGACCGGATTGCTGAACGTCGGGAAACGGAAAATCGATTCCGATTTGGACGTCATCCGGGAGCGCGAGGTCACCGAACCGTACCGATGTCCCCTTCTTCTCCCGGCCGACCGTGATGTGGAGCTCTTCGCTCGGTGTAGGCAACGGGTGGCTTTCCCGCAAAACACGCCATCTCGACTCTTGACCTTGTATCCCGTCACAGTAAGGAATCGGTGCCGTCGAGTTCGCGTAAAGCTCCAATGCTTCGGATGCGACGCGCTTGGCTGTCGCAAGGTTGGTCTGCGCATCGAAATTGATCTTGGCATGCTGTGGCACGCCGCCCACGACGAAGCTCGTCTCGAATTGCTCGTGGAACACGGCCGCATCACACGTCCATCGGGACTTATCCCGCGCGCAACTCGACATCCACCAGTGTGTGACGCCGTTGGCTTCGGTAACCTTTGCCGTGGTAACCCATGCGAACGCGCTATCCGACCACCGGCATCGATCTGCCATCATGGGTTCGATATGCAGCGGCAGCACGGTTCTGACGACCGCGATGAGTCGTGCCTCATCGTCCGGTAGCAGAGTAGGATTTTGACAGTTGTGAATGCTCGCCATCGCGTCGCGGGGCGCGAAGGCGGCCACGGAGATCAAGGCGCCGGCTGCTGAATATGTGGCGATTCGGCAAAACATCATTACCTTCCCCCTAGCCCCATCACCCGACCTCAAGCGGATCCTCGAGAGGAGGCGTGGCGTTTGCATCGCACTCGTCAAGTTCGATCCGGGCGCCGCGCTCGGTGAGCAGCTCGCGCAGCACGCCGCGATGGCAGCGCGTTTCCTCCGCGCAGTAGCAGCCGACGGCGAGCTGCGCGGTGTGCGACAAGGCGGCCAGCAGATCGAGGGTTCGGGCCGGGTCGGATGCCTTCATCTCCGCTCTGAACTTGCGCACGAAGGTCTTCCAGCCGCGCTCATCGTCCGCGCCCTTGGCCTCGTGCAGCAGCGCCTCGCTCGGCGAGAGCAGCGGAAACCAGACATCGTAAAAGTCGCGGCTCGCGTACTCGCTCTTGGGCACGCCGCGCGGCGGGCGCCTCACCGTTCCGAGGCGAAGCCCTTCCCCCGGCGCACGCGGCGATCCCAGACGTACGATGCGGATGCTCATGCCCTTGGGTCAGCCGGTGGGCGAGAATCGCTGAAGTGCGCGGGCCTTTGCCTTGGCCGATTCCACTTCGCGGTTCCTGGCGGGTGCATGTGTTTCGAGCGACCGGAGCAGCTCGCGGGAGGCCGTCTCGATCCGCTCCACGGCCTTAAGGAAGGCCGCCTCGTTGGGCTTCGAGGGCCTCGCAAAGCCGGTGATCTTGCGGACGAACTGCAGCGAAGCCGCGCGAACCTCCGCGTCGGTCACCGGCGGCTCGAAGTTGAACAGCGTTCTGATGTTCCTGCACATACTTGGCTCCTCCTCGGGCGCTCGCGGGACTTATTTGGGAACCCTCGAGTCTAGCCCACGCGGCAGCGCGCGCCGCTTTCTGATACCGTTGCCCCATCGATTCTAGAGCTAAATTTATTCCAATGCCGCCGAACGCTGCGGCGGTCGCCGACCCCCCCGAAGCCGAGCGCGCCGGGGCGGCGCGCCGCTGGTACGTGCTGTCGATTCTTACGCTGGTCTATGCGCTCAGCATCGCCGACCGCTTCGTGATGTCGACCCTCACCGAGCCGATCAAGGCAGACCTCCGGCTGTCGGATTTTCACATCGCCCTCCTGTCCGGCACCTCGCTCGCGCTCTTCTATGTGACCGTGGGCCTTCCGCTCGCGTCCCTGGCCGATCGCACGAATCGCAGGAACATGGTGGCGCTCGCGCTCGCCACCTGGTCGTTGATGACCGCCTGCTCGGGCTTGGCGCTCAATCTCTGGCAGTTGATGCTCGCGCGCATCGGGGTCGGCATCGGCGAAGCCGGGGGTACGCCGCCCTCCACCTCGCTCGTGTCCGACTATTTCCCGTGGCGCCAGCGCGCGCTCGCCCTCTCGCTCTACGGGGTCGGCGCCTCGCTCGGCTCGATGCTCGGATCGGGCGCGGGGTATGCGAGCGATGCGTGGGGATGGCGCTCCGCCTTCTTCGTGCTCGGCATACCCGGGATCGCCCTCGCGCTCGTCATCGGCATCACCATTCGCGAGCCCGAGCGCGGTCGGCTCGATGACGTGCCGCCGCCCGCCCGTGCGGGCTTTCTCACGACACTGCGATTCATCCGAGACCAGCCCGCTCTGCTTCACGCATTGATCGGCGCCACGGTATTTACGCTCTGGTCCTGGGGTCTCATGTGGTGGACACCCTCGTATCTCGTCCGCTCGCATCACATGACGCTCGGCGATGCGGGCGGCGCCCTCTCGCTGATGTACGGCCTCGGCGGCACCGCGGTGCTGCTCCTCACCATGGCGATCCTCGCCAAGGTCGCGAAGCGCGACCCGCGGCTCGTGCCCGCGTTTGCGGCGGCGGCGATCGTCCTCTCGACGATTCCCTCCATCTTCGCGTACACCGGTACCTCGCGTACCTTTACGATCGTAATGCTCTGGCTCTTCATCCCATTGTCGTACGCGCCGTTCGGTCCGACCTTTGCCCTCATGCAGAACCTGGTTCCCGCCTCGATGCGTGCCCAGACGGTCGCGATCTTGCTGTTCAGCGCCAACATCGCCAACCTGGTCATCGCGCCGCAGGCCGTCGGCTTTGCGAGCGATGTTCTGGCGCCCGTCTATGGCGAGGAATCGCTGCGGCACGCGCTCGTTCCCTTGGGGTTCGTGGGCTTCTGGGCCGCGTGGCACTACGGACTTTGCGCGAAGCATCTTGCGAGCGGACTCGCGCGTGCCGGCAACGCCGCAGGCGCGCCGCTCACACATCAGCCCGCATGAGCATTCTCTAGAGTTCGCTGACGCGCATGAGCGATCTCCCCGAGAGCTTGTTCCTGAATCCCGTCTGGCATTCCCTGCTCGGCCCGCACCGGCACCTGTCCATCGACGGCGGCGATGCCTGCCGCTACCCGGCCGACGTCACGCCCTTTGCCGCGCTCGCCGAGCCGAGCGCGGCGGCGGTTCGGCATTTGCGGGAACTGCTCGAACCGGCCGATCCCGTGTGGATCGTGGATGCCGGTCTGCCGCACGTACCCGAGATCATCCTCGAAGGGAGTCTTCTGTGTCTGCAGATGGTGCTGTCGCCGAAGACTGCGCTGCCCGTGCCGGCCACGCCCGCGGTCGAGATCGTCCCGCTCGGCGCCGCCAACGCAGCAGAGATGGTCGCGCTCACCGATGTCGCGTTCCCTGGATTCTTCCGCTCCGGCACTTACAAGATGGGCTCTTATTTCGGTGTGCGCGCAGCCGACGGGCTGCTGATCGCCATGGCCGGCGAGCGACTACGACTCGAAGGCTACCCCGAGATGAGCGGCATCTGCACGCATCCCGCCCATCGCGGCAAAGGCCTCGCTCGGCGGCTCATCGTCCACCTTGCCGCCATTCATCGCCGCCAGGGACACGTGTCCTGGCTGCAGGTGAGCGCGGCCAACGCGAACGCCATCGCGCTTTACCGCGACATCGGTTTCGAGACGGCGCGCTCCGTGATGCTGCAACGGATCTCGCGCGCGGACCGCACGAACCGCGCGGGCTAAGAGCGAAATCCGATGCGCGCGTGAGTGCCGTCGCAGAACGGCTTGGTCGCACCGCCGCCGCACCGGCACAGACGCGCGGCCGTGACGCGCGCGACCACGCGCCCCGTGCCGCTCGTGATCTCGAGATTGCCTCGCACCTGCAACGGGCCGTCCAGCTGGAGGTCGATCGCAAGCGGGCCGTCACGCACCGGCGCCGCGACCTTCCGGGCGTGAAGTGGTCGGCGGTCTTGGTCACCGAATTCGGCAGAATCCACATCCATGAGCTTTCGATCCATCTTGCGCGGCGCCCCTGCCTGT